>JAFTRB010000184.1 GCA_017462445.1 Clostridia bacterium | reverse complement strand
TTAAGCCTTCTCCAGTGGGATGAAAGTAAAGATATCCGCTTGCGCGTCTATCTTGGTATGAGGTGTCAACCAAAGCCTCGCTCCCACAGAGCAAGCCCCCAGTCGCACGCCCTCTCCCTCACCCGACTCCGTCGGGAGCTCCCTCCCGGAGGGAGCCTTAAAGAAGAGCAAGCCCAGCCCACTAACCACTGCCCACTGATAATCAAGATCAATCATATCTGGGAGCTTGCTCACAAGGATGATTGCCGCTGATTGCTCTTTCGGTGGTTTGTCGCAAGACAAACATTGTGCGTTAGCACCAAGACCTCCCCGAGGGCTTGCACCGATAAAGAGTAACACTGCCCCCAAAGATTGACAAAAATTCTACTATCGGCAAATATCTTGACACGCCCCCTTTATTTAGTTATAATAATTATGTGCGAAATATTTTATTCTTGCTCTGCGTGTTTTCTTTTTTGACAAACACGCATTTTTATGCCCGGTATACGAAAACTAAAGAGAGTGGTTTGTTCAAAAACGGCTTTTGTAAAACCTGTCTAGGGGTTTTGAAAAATCTTTACAGATGTTCTGCTAAAGCTTGTAGCTCTTTTTTGTAATCCGCCCTCATAAGGCAAGAATTCAAAGCAAAAAAACATCGGAAGGAAAAATTGTTATGTTTGGGTTTAAGTTTTTGGGAAACACCCATGTCCCCCATCACAAGAACACCGCCGAGATGCAGGGAGTCGCTATGACTCCTCCAAAGGAGGTTCTTCTCCTTACTGCACAGCATATCGGCGCGCCTGCCAGCCCCATCGTTAAGGTTGGCGACGAGGTCAGGGTTGGACAAAAGGTAGCAGAGGCACAGGGACCCGTGTCCTCACCTGTCTACTCCTCGGTCTCCGGAAAGGTTACGAAGCTCGACAGCTATATGAGCGCAAGCGGCAGGACAATTCCCGCAATCCGCATTGCCTCCGACGGACTGATGACTCCCGTGGAGGATCTCACTCCCCCCACCGTCACTGACCTTGACAGCCTTGTTGACGCAGTGCGCGAGTCGGGCATTGTCGGTCTTGGCGGAGCAGGCTTCCCCACCGCCATCAAGCTTTGCGGAGCAAAGAACGGCAATATTGACACGGTTATCCTCAACGGCGCCGAGTGCGAGCCCTATATCACCTGCGACACAAGAACGATGCTCGAGGACGGCGAGCTTATCAAGGAGGGCATTGCGCTTCTGCGCTCGGTTCTCCCCACCGTGAAGAGCTACATCATCGGTATCGAGGGCAACAAGCCGGACTGCATCGCCAATATGAAGGCTACCTTCGACGGCGAAAATGATGTTACGGTATTCACCCTGCCCGATGCCTACCCACAGGGCGCGGAGAAGGTTATCATCTACAACACTACAAGGAGAGTTGTTCCCGAGGGCAAGCTGCCAGGCGATGTTGGTGTGATGGTAATCAATGTTACCACCCTCGCCGAGCTTGCAAGATATGTAAAAACAGGTATGCCCCTTGTACAAAGATGCGTTACCGTTGACGGAAGCGCGGTGCTTGAGCCTAAGAACATCATCGTTCCCATAGGCACCTCCCTTCGCGAGATTGCCGACTTTGTCGGTCTTAAGGAGCAGCCCGGAAAGGTTATTTTCGGAGGTCCGATGATGGGTACTCCCGCCTGCAGTATGGATGACCCCACCACCAAGACCACCGGTGGAATTACTATTCTGTCGGTATCCGACTCGCTTTCCAAGGCGCCCACCGGCTGTATCCACTGTGGCAGATGCGTTTCCGCCTGCCCCATCAGCCTGAACCCCACGGCATTTGCCAAGGCGCTGGAGCTGGAGTCCAAGGAGGACAGGCTACAACGTCTGGAGGACGAAAAGATTATGCTGTGTATGGAATGCGGCTGTTGCTCCTTCGTATGTCCTGCCAACCGCCCCTTGATCCAGAACAACCGTCTGGCGAAGGGCGAGCTTCGCGACTACAAGGCGCACATGGCTAAGCTCAAGTAAAGGAGAATAAAATGGAAAAGTTAATTGTATCATCATCTCCTCATATACACACAAGTACAAGCACCCAGACAATTATGAGGGATGTGCTTATCGCGCTCTCCCCCGCTGCAATTGCGGCCTGCGTTCTCTTCGGCTGGTATGCTCTGGTTATGATTGTCACCTGTGTGGCGTCCGCGGTTTTGGCGGAATTTCTCTTCAATATTATCACGAAGCGCGAGCAGACCGTATGCGATCTCTCCGCGGCGGTAACAGGCACGCTCTTAGCGCTCAACCTCCCCACCTCGGCATCCATTTGGCACTGCATCGTGGGCGCGGTGTTCGCCATCATCGTTGTTAAGTGTCTTTTCGGCGGCATCGGCTGCAACTTTGCAAACCCTGCCATAACCGCGCGTATACTTCTCCTTATCAGCTTTAGCGCACTTGCCCGCAGTTCGGGAACAATATTCCAGAGCGGCAACGGCTGGGCAGGCGAGCTTGTCTCGGGCGCTACTCCCCTCGCTCAGATAAAGGGCGGCGCAACAGACGCGCTTCCCTCTCTTCTTGATATGCTCGTCGGCAACCGCGGCGGCGCGATAGGCGAGACCTGTATCATCGCCCTTGTGATAGGCTTCATCTATCTTGTTGCCCGCAGGGTCATCCACTGGGAGACTCCCGTAGCCTTCATCGGCGTGGTATTCGTCCTCTCGCTCATCATCAAGCAGGACATCACCCTCGCTCTCTATGAAATCCTCGGTGGCGGTCTATTCCTCGGCGCTATCTTTATGGCAACCGACTACTCCACCACTCCCATAAATCGCCTTGGCAAGCTTGTTTTTGCCATCGGCTGCGGACTTATCACCGTTCTTATCCGCTTCTGGGGCTCCTACCCCGAGGGAGTTTCCTTCGCAATTCTCTTTATGAACATTCTCTCCCCCTACATCGAGAAGCTCACTTCAAAAAAGCCCTTTGGAGGTGTGAAGAATGAAAACTAAATTTATGCCGAGCATTGTCCTTACCGCAATCTGTCTTGTAGTAGCGGCTCTGCTCTCTGTTGTAAATATGTTCACCGGCCCCGAAATTCTGGCGGCGCAGGAGGAAGCGGCAAACGCCGCCCTCGTCGAGGTTCTTCCGGGAGGCACAGGCTTCGAGGATGTTACCGCCGAGTATCAGGGCAAGCTCCCTGCCTCGGTTAAAAAGGCAACCAAGGCCTCAAACGGCTATGTATTCCAGATGGAGGTAACAGGCTACAAGCCCGGCTTCATCATTATGTGCGGCATCGGTTCTGACGGCAAGGTAACAGGCACGAAGTATATCCAGAGCAACGAGACTCTCGGCGCGGAGGATGCGATAGCAGGCGTCTTTGACGGCGCGGATATCAACAGCATCAGCCCCGACCTTGTTGCAGGCCCGACCGCCAAGCTTACTACAATGGCTTACTACGGCGCAATAGTTGACGCGCTCAATTCCTTCGCTATCATAGGAGGCGCTGATGTTGACCTCCGTACCCCCGAGCAGATCATTGACGACTCCTGTAACGAGGCCTGCGGAACAGACTCGCTCGACTTCTCCGCCACCTTCGTATGGGGTGAGCTTGAGGGAGTAGACAGTGTCTATGCTAGAGAGGGCTATCGCGTATACCTTGTCGGCGAAAGCTACGTCGGTGTTAATGCCGAGGGCGAGATCATCACCGCAGGGGTTGACGAGGGCACAACCGCCACCGTTACCGCTGCCGAGGCAGTATATTCCTCTCTTAAGACGGAGGATATCTCCTCCCTCACCGGCGCAACCAAGAGAGCTGTAAAGGAGGCTTACAGCACCGAAGGCGGCTACTATCTGTTCACCCTGTCGGCTGCGGGCTATTCGGTAAACGCTCCCAGCTATGCTCACACCTCGGGAACCTATATTATAGTAAAGCTTGTAATCTCGCCCGACGGAGCAATCGAGTCGGTTAAAACAATATCCCAGGATGAGTCCGAAGGCATTGGCGATGCCTGCGCCACCGATGACTATGTATCCGAGTACGAGGGGCTTACCGATGCAGATATCACCGTAATTGGCGACGGAGAGTCCCAGACCTCCACCGCACCCGGCGTTATCTCGGGCGCAACCCTCACAAGCCGCGGCTACCAGACCGCGATCAAAGAGGCCTTCAAGGCTTACGAATTACTGAAAGGAGATGGCCGAGATGAATAAAAAGCTTGGAATTGTCCTCCGCGGAATCATTGCGGAAAACCCTGTTTTGATCCTTGTGCTTGGCACCTGTCCCACACTCGCCACCTCGACGAGCGTTATCTCCGCCTTCTCTATGGGCCTTGCTGCCACCATAGTTCTTATCTGCTCAAACATCGTTATATCCGCGCTCAGAAAGATTATCCCCGACACAGTACGCATTCCCTGCTATATCGTAGTTATCGCGGGCTTCGTTACCCTGGTACAGATGCTCCTGCAGGCATATCTGCCGTCAATCTACAATATGCTTGGCGTGTATTTGGCTCTGATAGTCGTTAACTGCATCATCCTCGGCAGAGCCGAGATGTTTGCAAGAAAGAATGGCGTTATAGACTCGGCTCTTGACGGTCTTGGAATGGGACTCGGCTTCCTTGTCGCCCTGCTCGCTATGGCAACCATTCGCGAGGTTCTTGGCGCAGGCTCCTTTGCAGGTATCGAAATTCCCTTTATGGAGCATGTGAAAATTCCCATTCTCGTTCAGGCGCCCGGCGGCTTCCTTGTATTCGGTATCCTTATTGCAATTATGAACAAGATAACCGAGAAGAAGGGCGGCGTAAAGCGCAAATCCTTCTCCTGTGAGGGCTGTCCCTCCGCAGGCATCTGCGACAAGACCTCCTGCAGCGAGGTTCACGAGCTTGTAACCGAGCCGGGCGATGCCCCTGTTACCAACAGCGAAAAGGAGGCGGAGTAAAATGGAAGTATTAAAGAGCTTGATCATAATCTTTATGGCAGGCATTCTGACCGAGAACTATGTTCTTCAGCAGTTCCTCGGCATCTGCCCCTTCCTTGGAGTTTCAAAGAAGTTCCAGCAGGCAAGCGGTATGGGCATTGCCGTAACCTTCGTTATGCTCGTTGCCACCGCAGTGACCTGGCCTATACAAACATTCATTCTTGATGTAGAGTACACAATAGGTGAGTCCACCTTCACCCTTGGCTATCTTCAAACCATCGTATTCATTCTTGTAATTGCCGCGCTGGTTCAGTTTGTCGAGATCGTGCTAAAGAGATTTATCCCCGCGCTCCACAAGTCCTTGGGCGTTTATCTCCCCCTTATCACCACAAACTGCGCGGTTCTCGGTGTTACCATCAATAATATCACCGATGGATATAGCTTCCTGGAGTCCATGATTTCCTCGCTGGGTGTCGGTCTTGGCTTCCTCCTTGCGATGATTCTCTTTGCGGGAGTCCGCTCCAGAATCGAGAACTGTCCCTCGCCCAAGCCCGTGAGAGGTCTGCCCATCACCCTTATTGCCGCATCGATAGTTGCCCTTGCCTTCTTCGGCTTCTCCGGCGTGGTAGAAAATCTGCTAGGTTAAGGAGGCTTTATGGAGATATTAATTCCTATTCTTATTCTTGTAGCAATCGGCGTTCTCTGCGCTGTGCTTCTCACCCTCGCCTCCGTCTTCTTCGCGGTTAAGGAGGACGAGACCGCCCTTGCAATCCGCGAGTGTCTCCCCGGCGCAAACTGCGGAGCCTGCGGCTACTCGGGCTGTGACGGCTATGCCAAGGCTCTTGCCGACCGCGCGACCGACGCAACCAACCTCTGCGTACCCGGCGGTGACTCGGTGGCAAAGGAGATAGCGGGCATTCTCGGTGTTGAGGCTGCCGATGTTGTCGAGCAGGTCGCCTATGTTGCCTGCAACGGCACCTGTGATGTTGTTGAAAGAAAGTACCAATATGACGGTCTTGGCACCTGCCGCACCGCCAATATGGCGTACTCCGGCGACAGAGCCTGCGCCTTCGCCTGCCTCGGCTACGGCGACTGCGTAAGAGTCTGCCCCGAGGGCGCGATAGATATCGTGAACGGCATCGCCAAGATAGACCCACGCAAGTGCATCGGCTGCGGCATCTGCACACGCACCTGTCCCAACCACATCATCCACCTCATCCGTGACACCTCCCGCGTGGTTGTAGAATGCTCTAACCACGACAAGGGCGCAGTTACAAGAAAGGCCTGCACCAACGGCTGTATCGCCTGTGGCAAGTGCCAGAAGACCTGCCCCCACGGAGCCATCACTGTTGTGGACAACCTCGCGGTTATCGACTACTCGCTCTGCACCGGCTGCGGCGAGTGCGTCAAGGTCTGCCCCGTTCACTGTATCCACGAGGGCAACTTCATCTGCGGAGCCCACTTCTGATAACAATTTCATTAAGCGCGCCACCCGTACCGCGGTCGGGTGGCGTTAGCTGAATAGTTATGCCCTTCCCCTAGCATCTCCCGGGTATTAGGGAAAGAGCATAACAGGGCGCTTCAAAAAAGCGCACCCGTGTTGAGTAAAAAGCAAAAATCAAAGCTCGGTATAGCCAAAAAAGAAAAAAGGAGGGAGCGGAAAAATGCAGGAATACACAAAAAAGAGCCTGCGGCTCGATATTATAGTAATAGGCATAATACTCGCCATAGCGCTCCTTCTTTTCGCGCTTCTTCTGCTTTTCCGCAGGGAGGGCGCGGTTGCCGTGGTGGAGGTCGGTGGCGAATACTATGCCACCTACTCGCTTTATGAGGATGGCGAATATGTGCTGAACGGCGGCACGAATATCTTGGTTATTGAAAACGGCGAGGCGTATATGAAATATGCCGACTGTCCCGACGGTGTCTGCAAGAACACGGGCCGAGTAAAATATAACGGACAAAGCATCATCTGCCTGCCAAACCGAGTCTCGGTTATGATAGAGTCGGGCGAGATGGGCGACGGGGGGCTTGTAAGCTGAAAGCCACAAGGGCAGCCAAGACACAAGCCAATGCGACCAATTAAGGGTAGGATCAAATAGAAAGGGAGAGAAAAATGAAGAACACAAAAAAGCTTGTCACAATGGCGATAAGCGTATCTCTTGCCCTCATTCTCTCCTTTATCGAGAGCCAGATCCCCGCCTTTGTAGCAGTACCGGGAGTCAAGCTGGGGCTTGCCAACATAGCGGTCGTCTTTGCCCTTTACAAGCTGGGCGAGGGCGAGGCGGCAATAATCTCCGCGATCCGTGTGATCCTGCTTGCCATTCTCTTTGGCAGCTTCACATCCTTCCTGTTCAGCCTCTCGGGCGCTACGGTAAGCTTTATCCTTATGCTTGTCCTGAAAAGGCTCACCCCGCTTGGCAAGGTTGGAGTCAGCGTCATAGGGGGCGTGTCGCATAATTTAGCGCAAATCGGCGTTGCCTGCCTGATTTTAGAAACCAATCTTTTGGTATACTATCTCCCCTTCCTGCTTATCAGCGGCACGGTAGCGGGCATCGTTATCGGCGTTGTATCCGCCCTTCTTGTGGCAAAAATAAATCTTGAAAAAAGCAAATAACTATATTCACGGAGCAAAAAATGAAGAACACCAACCCCTGCGCACTGATAGACGAGCTTATCGCCTATGCACTGAAAAAAGGACTTATTGAGGAGGGCGACCGCGCCTACACCGTAGGCAGCCTGATTTACACTCTCCGCCTGTCCGGCTATGAAGCGGGAGAGGTTAAGGAGGAGCGACCGCTCGCCGACATCCTCTCGGATATATGCGACTATGCCTTTGAAAGCGGACTTATCGAGGAAAACACCGTTGTATACCGCGACCTGTTCGATACGGAGGTTATGGGCAGGCTCATAGCGCGCCCAAGCGAGGTAACAGACAGGTTTTACAGCCTGTACGACAGCTCTCCCGAGAAGGCAACCGACTACTTCTATTCCCTCGCCTGCGACTCAAACTACATTCGCACCGACAGGATCAAAAGAGATGTAAGATGGCAGACGCCCTCTGTCTACGGTGATATAGATATCAGCATAAATCTCTCCAAGCCGGAAAAGGACCCCGTAGCCATAGCCCGCGCCAAGAGTTTGCCCCAGTCGGGCTACCCGAAATGCGTCCTCTGCCGCGAGAATGAGGGACACCCGGGCTCGCTCTCCAAGCCGGCAAGACAGAACATAAGACTGATTCCCTTTGAAATGGCGGGGGAGAAATGGTTTCTCCAATATTCACCCTATGTCTACTACAACGAGCATTGCATAGCCCTTTCGGGAAAGCACACCCCGATGAAGATAGACCGCCAAAGCTTTGAAAAGCTGCTCTCCTTCGTCACCGCCTTTCCCCATTACTTCATCGGCTCAAATGCCGACCTGCCCATAGTCGGCGGCTCCATTCTCTCCCATGACCATATGCAGGGAGGAAGATATGAGTTCGCCATGGAGAGAGCAGAGGTAGAAATCCCCCTCGCCTTTGAGGGCTACCCCGAGGTTGAAGGCGGAATATTATACTGGCCGATGTCGGTCATCCGCCTGAAATGCGAGAGCAGGGATAGCCTTGTTGATTTGGCAGACAAAATCCTCGCCGCCTGGCGCAGCTACTCTGACTCTGGGGCGGATATCTATGCCGAAACAGATGGCACGCCCCACAACACCATAACCCCCATAGCGAGAAGAAGAGGCGAGCTGTATGAGCTTGATTTGGTGCTGAGGAACAATCGCACAACAGAGGAGCATCCCCTGGGACTATTCCACCCCCACGCAGATAAGCATAATATCAAAAAGGAGAATATCGGACTTATCGAGGTTATGGGCCTCGCCGTTCTCCCGTCAAGGCTTAAAAAAGAGCTGGAGCTTATAAAGGAAGCGCTCCTCGAGGGCAAGGACATAGCAAAAATTCCCGAGATTTCAGCGCACGCCCCCTGGGTAAATTCCTTTATCGGTAAATATAAGTTTACAAAAGACAACGCCGAGCAAATCCTGCGTGACGAGGTAGGTAAAACCTTTGTCAAGGTCCTCGAGGACTCGGGAGTCTATAAAACAGACAAGGCAGGCAGAGAAGCCTTCCTCCGCTTTGCCGCCACTATAAACGGCACGCCCGTAAGCAAATAAGGTCATCCTCATATTTGCGCAAATTCCCCTCCAAAAATCACTTAATAACCGTTCACGCAACCGCGCCCAAGCAAAATTGGATTGTGAGCAACGACCTGCTTAAATTAAAATACAATTCACATAACTGCGCCCGGGCCACCGCGGGCGCAGTTTTCTTTTACTATCCAACGAAGCACTTAAGAACCTTCGCACAACCGAGCCAAACCACCAAAGCAAGCCAAGCCACACCAAAGGCAAGCCACACATTGTAGGGACCGGCGTCCTCGACGGTCCGTGTGGGATAACCCACGGAGCAAGCCCAGCCAACCAAGAGCAAGCCGCACCGCAAAGCCTCCCTCCGGGAGGGAGGTGGGATTTGTGTTAACACATCCCGTCAGGATAAATATTGCTCTCGCACAAAACACGGAAGGAGACGGCGAAAAAACCTGTACCCTCTCTGCAAGCCCAGTCAATCAAGAGCAAGCGATAGTTAAGCCATCTCCAGTGGGAGAAGGTGTCACCTTTAGGTGACGGATGAGGTGTCAACCAAAGCCTTGCCCCCACAGAGCAAG
>JAFTRB010000183.1 GCA_017462445.1 Clostridia bacterium | reverse complement strand
TGCCTGAGAAATATTTGCGGTTGGCGGATTTTCAATGAGCCTTTAGGCTCTGCCAGTATTATGCCCTTGAAGGGCCAGTGCATACCACCACTTCTAGTGGTGGTTTTGATTTGTTTTTATTCAATATGTCTGCTTTTTCACTATACGCTATATGCTTCAGACAACCTCGGCAGCCTTCATCTCGGCGGAGTCCCCCGCCCTTGCGTTTACCTCCTCGGGTGTGGGGAAGGTGGGAACAACGCGCATCATTGCCTCGGCAATAATCGGAGACGCTATACGATGCTCGGCGGCGGTTATCGCCTCGCGGAGAATTGAAAGCTTCTCCTCAACAGCCTCACGGGAGAGGGGCTCGTCCTTTTCGATAAAGATAAGGTCGTTGGGTGTCTTGAGCAGGCTTTCGGTCTTGATGAGCAGCTCCTCATAGAGCTTCTCGCCCGGGCGAAGTCCCGTTTCTATAATATCGATATCTATGTAGGGTGTAAGACCGGATAGCTTGATCATATTCTCCGCCAGGTCATAAATGCGTACGGGCTTGCCCATATCGAGGACAAACAGCTCTCCGCTTTTTGCCATAGCGCCAGCCTGCATAACAAGCCCCGATGCCTCGGGAATGGTCATAAAGTAACGGATTATGCGCTTGTCGGTGATGGTGATGGGACCGCCCGCCGAAATCTGGCGCTTGAAGAGAGGAATGACCGAGCCGTTGGAGCCAAGGACGTTGCCAAATCTCACTGCAGAGAACGCAGTCCTGCCACCTGTTCTGCACTGGACGACCATCTCACACATACGCTTGGAGGCGCCCATAATGTTGGTGGGATTAACAGCCTTGTCCGTGGAGATGAGAATAAACTTGATAGCACCGTATTTCTCCGCCATATCAGCCGTGTTGTAGGTGCCGAAAACATTGTTCTTGATTGCCTCGCAGTTACTGTGCTCCATCAGCGGTACATGCTTGTGCGCCGCGGCGTGGAATACGATCTCGGGGCGATATGCGGCAAACACCGCCTCCAGCCTTGCCCTATCCCTGACCGAGCCAATCTCGACAGAGAGGTCCAGGCTCTTTCCATACTTTCTTACCAGCTCCTGCTGGATATCATAGGCATTATTCTCGTAAATATCAAATATGATAAGCTTTTTCGGCTCGCAACGGGCAATCTGACGAACAAGCTCACTGCCAATAGAGCCGCCTCCGCCGGTTACAAGCACGGTCTTGCCATAGTAGAAGCCACGGGTGATGCTATCGGTTACTTCAATCTGGTTACGGAAGAGAAGGTCCTCTATATTGAATTCACGAATTACACGCTTTTCCCCTGAGCCATCACGCATTCCTACATCGCTACGAGGGAAGTCATAGAGCTTTATCTTGCATCCGCTCTTGGCATAAAACTCAAAGAGAGCCTTTGCCTCATCGCCCGACAGCTGAGGAATGGCAACAAAAATCTCCTGAACCGGGAAGGCTGACAGCTTACTGAAGACCGAGGCGTTCTCCTCATACACGGGAATACCGGACACAAGGCTTCCAACCTTCTCGGGGTTGGAGTCGATGAAGCATACCGGTCTGTAGTGGCTTCCCTTGTAGCAGAGGAGCTCCTCTGCAAGCAACGCGCCAACCCGGCCTGCGCCAACTATTGCCACGGTTATCCTAC
>JAFTRB010000020.1 GCA_017462445.1 Clostridia bacterium | reverse complement strand
CCTCCGAAAAAGTATGTTATTCGTTATTTTATCATATATCCGCAAAAAAAGCAATAGCAAAAGAATAAAATTTCGTTTACGGAAGCGCTACAAAGAAGAACAGAGCAGGGAATAAACCGACTGCTCTGTTCTTTTTCTTTATGCCTCAATACCGAGCGAGGCTTTCTTCGACTCCTCTGTAATATAGTCAAGAGGGTTCTGTGCCGCATCATTAAGAAGCAGGTCGAAGTGCAGGTGTGTCTCATCCGCCAGCTCAATTACCGAGGTGTCACCAACCGTGCCAATGCGTTGACCGCATTCTACCACATCACCCACTGCAATCAGCCCCGCATCACCGGCGGCAAGACCGGAGTATCTCGTCTTGATATTATCCCTGTGGGTAATCTCAACAGTATAGCCCATCATCGGGTCATTGTAGATTCTGCTGACAGTGCCGTCCTCCGCCGCGTAAACAGCCGCGCCCTCCTCTGTGGCTATGTCAATACCGCTATGCACCTTCCACGCGCCAAGGGTGAGCGAGAAAACAGGAGCGCTAAGGTCGTGTTCCTTCGTTACAGTCCCGACCGCAGGAGATATAAACGCGAGCGGCTTGGGCGCTTCGGGCTTTGGGGATTCCTCCTTGGGAGGCTCCTCCTCGTTGTTGTTATCGCCCTCGCCGTTCGAGCTTCCGTCACCAATATTTGTGGAGGGATTATCGTCGGGGGGAGTAGGCTCCTTGGACTTGGAAGCCGCCGCCACAATTCCGATAACGATTGCGCTCACACATAGGATAGCAATAACCGCAGCGTAGATTATTCTTGTGATGGTAGGGTTATCACTGAATTTGATTTTCTTTTCCATAGATTATTTTCCTTTCTTGAAGATATCCATATTTTATCCCTCACCACCGCTTTTATTCATATAAAAGAAATTTTTACAGGCAAGACCAAAATATACTTTTCACTCTTGACAATTCAAAATATATAGTTTATAATAATTAAGTTAAATTGTAAGAAGGCAGGAAGTCTAAATGAAGGATAAGATTTCGCTCGCAGGCGACCTTGGAAGCGGCAAAAGCACCGTTTCCGCAATATTGATAGACGCTCTGGGCGCCGAGTATTACTCCACCGGCTCTATTGTTCGCTCGGTAGCCGAGCGAATGGGAATGACGGTTGTCGAGCTTAATAAGTATATGGAAACACACCCGGAAATTGACAACGAGATAGATGACGGCTTGGTTCGCCTCGGCGAGGATGACCGTCTGCTTGTTATCGACTCGCGTATGGCTTGGCATTTCACCCCCGGCACATTTAAGATTTATCTCTCCACCGATATCGAGACCAGCGCCATTCGCATTATGAACGCCAACCGCAAGGGCGAGCACGCCGGGACTCTCGAGGAGACGATAGCCGATACCAGGGCAAGAAGGCAGAGCGAGCAAAAGCGCTATATGGACCAGTACGGCGTGGACATCAAGGATTTATCGAACTATTCTCTTGTAGTGGATACCACCTATGCCACCCCCGACGAGATCGCCTCTGTTATAATCTCTTCCTTCGAGGCCTGGAAAAGCAGACGTGATATGCGCCTCTGCCTCCTCTCTCCCGAGAGACTTAATTATTCCGAGGACGGCTTCGACACCGAGCTTATGCAGACCCTCTCCTCCAGGCTTGAATGTGGCGAGGAGCTTCCCGAGATAACCGTATTTGAGGAGGACGGCGAGTTCTATGTCGAGGGCGGGCTGGAGTCTGCTATGGCATACGCCTTCAATATGCGCACATTTATCCCCGCCACTCTCATAAAGGGCAGAGCAGGGGACAGAAAATATGTCAAAATGACTAATTCAATCTAAGAGGTAACTAATGTTAAAGCTAAAGAAAAAAACTGCCGAAATGCTGGCAGAATGCATTGAAAAAAGCTTTGGCGAGGGGCTTCTCTCGTCAGAGGATATATTTGCTATGCTTGAATACCCTCCGGACACAAGCATGGGCGACCTTGCTCTCCCTTGCTTCCGCCTGTCCAAGGCGCTGCGCCGCTCCCCCGTTCAGATTGCCGAGGCTCTTGCCGAGGCTGTTAAATGCGAGGAATTTTCCGAGGTAACAGCGCTTAAGGGCTATCTCAACTTCAGAATTTCACCCATAGCCTTCACCCACCGCGTAATCAGCGATGTTGAGCGCCTCGGTGACAAATACGGCTCGCCTATGAACGGAGATGGTAAAATCGTAGTCCTTGACTATTCCTCTCCCAATGTTGCCAAGCCCTTCCACATCGGCCATCTCGGCACCACCGTAATCGGCCATTCTCTCAAGCTTCTTCACGAGTTCGCGGGCTATAAGTGCATCGGCATCAACTACCTGGGCGACTGGGGAACTCAGTTCGGTAAGCTTATCCTCGCCTACAAAATGTGGGGCAACAAGGAGGAGATTGAAAAGGGCGGAGTCGACGAGCTTGTAAAGCTCTATGTCCGCATCAACAACGAGATTGGCAGAGAGGAAAAGGAGAGCCTTGAGGGCAAGCCCGAGGGCGCACCCAAGCATTCCGACCTTGCAGACAAGGCAAGAGCCGAGTTCGCCAAGCTCGAGCATGACGATGAAGAAAATCTAGCCCTCTGGAAGTGGTTTGTCGCAGTCAGCCTCGAGGAATATAAAAAGACCTACGAGCTTCTTGGCATCGAGTTCGACTCCTACAAGGGCGAAAGCTTCTATACCGACAAGATGCCCGCCCAGGTACAAAAGCTTCGTGACCTCGGACTGCTCGAGATAGATGACGGCGCATCCATCGTAAATCTTGATAAGTACAATATGCCCGTTTGCCTGATTCTTAAGAGCGACGGAACGACCCTCTATCCCACAAGAGATATTGCCGCTGCCGTCTATCGCAAGCAGGAATACAAGTTTGACAAGGCTATATATGTCACCGCCGCCGCCCAGTCCCTCCACTTCGCCCAGTGGTTCAAGGTCGTAGAGATGATGGGCTATGATTGGTTTGACCAGCTTGTCCACGTTCCCTACGGAATGGTAAGCATCAACGGAGCAAAGCTCGCTACCAGAACGGGTAATGTAATCCTATTGAAGGACCTCTTTGCCGAGGCAATTTCCCGTGTCGAGGAGATAACAAAGGAGAAGCACCCCGACCCCGCCGAGTGCCACGCAATAGCCGAGAAGGTCGGTGTTGGCGCGATAGTATTCTACTACCTCTCCAACAACCGTATGAGGGACATCAACTTTATGATGGAGGACGCCCTCTCCTTCGACGGTAACACAGGCCCCTATGTTCAGTACACCTACGCCCGTACCTGCTCGGTGCTTGAAAAGGCGAATGAGTGGGGCTATATTACCGATGCCCCCCTCACCGAGGTCGAGGTCGAGCTTGCCAAGACCGTCGCCATGTTCCCCGAGCGTGTCAACTCTGCAATAGCCGAGTACGAGCCAAGCATAGTAACCCGCTACATTCTCGATCTTTCCGCCGCCTTCAATCGCTTCTACCACGAGTGCAAGATTGTCGGCTGCGAGGATGCCGCCCTTCGTTCAAGCCGTGTTGCCTTGACAAGCGCAACCAACCAGGTATTAAGAACTGCTCTGCACCTCATCTGTATGCAAAGCCCGGATAAAATTTGATTATTTTTTAGG
>JAFTRB010000182.1 GCA_017462445.1 Clostridia bacterium | reverse complement strand
GTTATCGGCATGCGCGGTTGCGAGGATTTCACCTCGCAGGTAGATTATTATCTTCAGGAGTGGCGCCGTCACGACACCGATGGCACATATGTTGTTGAGGCATCTTGTCCCAGATTCGGTAGCGGAGAGGCAAAGGGAGCGCTTCATCATTCCTTAAGAGGAAACGATGTTTACATCATCGCAGATGTATTTAATCACGGTGTTAAGTACAGTATGTACGGTCAGACCGTTCCTATGAGCCCCGATGACCATTTCCAGGACATTAAGAGAGTAATTGGCGCTATCGGAGGCAAGGCTCGCCGTATAAGCGTTATTATGCCTATGCTTTACGAGGGCAGGCAGCACAAGCGTTCGGGAAGAGAGTCGCTTGACTGCGCATTAGCACTCCAGGAGCTTGTAAACATGGGTGTAACAAACATCATCACCTTCGATGCACACGATCCCAGAGTACAGAACTCCATTCCACTTTCCGGCTTTGAGGATGTAAGAAGCGCATACCAGATGATTAAGGCTATGCTCAAGCAGTATCCCGATATTGAAATTGATCCCGATAAAACAATGATTATTTCTCCCGACGAGGGTGGTATGGGCAAGTGCATGTATTACTCTTCCGTAATGGGAATTGACCTTGGTATGTTCTACAAGCGTCGCGACTACTCGGTTATTGTTAACGGAAAGAACCCCATCGTTGCTCATGAGTATCTCGGTAGAGATGTTGCCGGCAAGGATGTTATCATTGTTGATGATATGATTTCCTCCGGTGATTCGGTTATCGATGTTGCCTCTCAGCTTAAGGAGAAGGGCGCTAACCGCATCTTTGTATTCGCTACATTCGGTTTGTTCTGCAACGGTCTGGATAATATGGACAAGGCGTACGCCGAGGGTGTAATTACTCAGATATTCACCACAAACCTTGTATACAGAACCCCCGAGCTTCTTGAGAGACCCTGGTATTCCGAGGTTAACATGTGCAAGTATGTTGCATACATAATTGATACCCTCAACCATGATAGGACCATTAGTCATCTGCTTGACCAGTCCAAGAAGATTCATGCTCTTCTCAAGAAATACAACAAAGCAAAGAAGTAATCTAAGAGTCGGGCTTCCTCCTTTTGGGAGCCCGTTTTATATAAATGCATAGGAAGGGTAGATTAAATGCGAATAACGCAAGAATCGGATTACGCATTGCGAATCCTTACAGCCTTGGCAGAGGATAAAGGGCTTCTTGATGCCAGGACTATTTCGGAGAGAACATCGGTTCCCTCGCGCTTTGCATTAAAAATTTTGCATAAGCTTGTTGGCGGCGGCTTTGTAATTTCATCAAAGGGCGCAAAGGGCGGCTACAGACTTGCCGAATTGCCTGAAAAAACAACTCTTGGCAGTATAATTGAGCTGATAGACGGACCTATTGTTATCGCAAGATGCCTGGAATCGGGAGAAAGCTGCTCTTATAGCGGTGACAAAAGCTCCTGCATATACCATCATATATTTGAAAGAATAAGCCTTGATGTAGCCAAAAAGCTAAATCGAATCACAATCAAGGATGTTATAGATAGAAACTTTACTCTTGACTAAGAGGTGCCTATGTTAAAAATTTCTAAAATCAGTTTTCCCGGTCTAGGAATCGGAGAATTTACCGTAAACAGTGAAGCATTCGAGCTTTTTGGCAAGCCTATTGCCTGGTACGCCTTGTTCATAACACTCGGTATGATTCTTGCTGTATTATATGTAATTTATAGAGCTAAGAAAATCAACATTAAGCCCGAAGAAATATTAGACTTCGCAATCTTTGTAATTCCAATCGGTGTCATTGGCGCAAGACTATACTATGTTCTTAGCGCGCTTCATGAGTTCCATTCCTTCTGGCAGATCTTTGAGATTTGGAACGGAGGACTTGCAATATACGGTGGTATTATAGCAGGTGCCGCAACCGTATTTTGTGTTTGCCGGTACAAAAAAATATATTTCCCGGCATTCGGTGACTGCGTTGTCCCCGGCGTCATCCTTGCTCAGTCTATCGGAAGATGGGGAAACTTTATGAACGGAGAGGCCTACGGCGGTCAAACAGATGGCTGGCTTCGTATGGGGCTTGAAAACAGCAACACCCTGTTTGATTTCGGTACCGGTGAAATGGTCTATGTTCATCCAACATTCCTCTACGAGTCACTTTGGAATCTGGTAGGGTTTATAGCCATAAACTTCTTCTATAAGCATAAGAAGTATGACGGTCAAATTATACTGCTCGTCTTTGGCTGGTATGGACTTGGCAGAGTATGGATCGAGGGCCTGAGAACCGACAGTCTATATTTCCCATTCTTTGGCATGGAGCTTCGCACATCTCAGGTTTTGGCAGGAGCAATTCTCATTGCCTGCGCCGCAGCTCTTATATATTTTGCCTTCAATCCGCCCAAGCGTGAGCTTTATATTCGCGAAGAGAAGCCCGAAAAGCAGGAGGCTAAATAATGGCGCAAATAATCGAT
>JAFTRB010000181.1 GCA_017462445.1 Clostridia bacterium | reverse complement strand
GAAGGACTTCTTTGCCTGCGGGCAAAGCCATTCCGCGGCTCTGAATACCGCTTGCGGTATATTGCCTAACGAGCAGATGTAAGATAACCTTAATAAGGAAGCGGACGAATATCGTGAAATTAGTTGCGAGTGGCAAACAACCACCGGACTGTCATTCACTACCGCTCCCCTTCAAGTCCGCCAGCCCACAGTAAAAGAAAAAGGAACAGAATACTGACGTATCCTATTCCTCTTTCTTTGGCAGGGGCAGAAGGACTTGAACCCACGACCCATGGTTTTGGAGACCAGTACTCTACCAACTGAGCTATACCCCTATGCACAAGCGATATTATACTAAATAATTCGGCTTTTGTCAAGAGCTTTTTCAAAAATAATATGCTTTTTTTGTTTGCATAATTAATATCATACAAGTCAACAACTATTTCTATGCAAAGCCACGCAAATTGGACAATCTCCTACATATGGGTAATTCTGCATTATGCAAAATGGTATCTGCCTCTTGACAAACCGACAAAAAGCGACTATAATCTAGTTAAGCAACTAAAGTTGTTTATTTTTCAGCTTATTAACATTTTTGAACCAACCTTATTATGAAAGGAGACCCAAGGGCTGAATGGATCTCAGAATACAGAAGACAAAAAGGCAGATTGCGGAGGCGTTCCTCACCCTTCGCGCAACTCTTCCACCCGAGAAGATTAAGGTTAAGGATATCTGCGAGATTGCAATGATAAACAAGACCACCTTCTACAAGCATTACGATGACTCTATCGAGCTTGCCGAGGACATTGACACCACCGCCGTCAATAAAATCATCGAGGGCTTCGAGTCAAAATATAGCTTTATTGACTCTCCGCAGGGCTATGTGGAGGGGCTTTGTGCTGCAATCCTGAAATATGCCGAGAAGCTTCGCCTTATCTACCGAGGCAGGGAGGAGAAGCTCTGTATGAAGCTTGGCAAGGAGCTTTCCAAGTGCTATGGCGAGCATGATGCAAGCGAGGAGGGCGGAATGCTCTTTTCGATGATTCTTGGCGGACTTATGTCTATCCTGACCAAGGCGCTGTTTTCTGACGATTTCAAGGACAAGCTAAAGGCGATCTGTACTGTGCAGATCGAGCGCATTGTTGCTATGTTCAAGCCAATATGTGATAAAGAGGGTTAAGCTATATGAATACATCTACAAACGCAACTATAATTGACGCAGCGCTACTTCGGCGTATTCTTGTCGGCGGCGCCGTCGGAATACGCGCTAATATAAAAGAGATAAATGAGTTAAATGTTTTTCCTGTTCCCGACGGTGACACAGGAACAAATATGCTCCGCACAATGGAGGGCGGTATTTCCCGCATCTCGGAGGGCGGAGATGAAACAATAGGGGAGCTTGCCTCCGAGTTTGCCAAGGGCGTTGTTCTTGGCGCAAGGGGCAACTCCGGTGTCATCCTTTCCCAGTATATCAGCGGCTTCTGCGCCGCTCTTGCAGGCAAGACCTCTGCCACCGTTCGCGAGCTTGCTTTGGCAGGCAAGGCAGGTGTTTCACGCGCCTATTCCGCGGTTGCCAATCCCGTCGAGGGCACAATGCTCACCGTTTTCCGTGAGTGCGCCGACTATGTGCTTAGTCACATAGACGATACAACTACCATCGAGCAGCTTCTCCGCCTGACAATCGAGGAGGGAACCCGTTCTCTTGCCCGAACAAAGGATATTCTGCCTGTTTTGCGTGAGAGTGATGTTGTCGACAGTGGCGGCGCAGGTTGTCTTTCCATCGTTGTCGGCGCGCTGAACACCCTTGTGGACGGCAAGGAGCCTGTACTCGAGTTTTCCACCCCAACGGCCGAGAGCGGTGTCAATTACGAGCTTTTCACCCGTGACAGCCTTCTCACCTTCGGCTATTGCACCGAGTGCCTTGTCCGCCTCCAGAGCGCCAAATGTAACCCGGATAGTCTTGATGCCTCATCCGTCGCAGAGGAGCTTTCCTCGCTTGGCTGCGACTCCATCGTTTCTCTCCGTGATGGCGATATCCTGAAGGTTCACGCGCATACAAAGACACCCTCCTGTGTCCTCGACACCTGCCAGAAATACGGCGAGTTTCTCGAGGTCAAAATTGAAAATATGACTCTCCAGCACACGGATAAGGAGCAAAGGGGGAGCAAAAAGCCTCATAAAAAATACGCCGTTGTCGCGGTGTGCAGCGGCGAGGGCTTGGCAAGTCTTTTCGAGAGCCTGGGAGCTGACGCTATAATTGATGGTGGACAGACATCAAACCCGTCAAGCGAGGATTTCCTTCGCGCCTTTGCAGAGGTCGATGCCGACCATATTATCGTTCTTCCCAACAACTCCAACATAGTTCTCACCGCCAAGCAGGCGACAGAGCTTTGGGAGGGCGGAAACGCGGTTGTAATTCCAACCAAGACTATATCGGAGGGCTATTCGGCGATATCCGTCTTCAACCTTGCCGCCGAGAGCATTGACGACCAGATAGCAGATATGACCTTTGCCGCAGAAAGCGTTATCAGCGGCGAGATCGCCTGCGCCTGTCGGGATGCGTTGGTCAACGGCACGGCTGTTGAAAGCGGCAAAGCTATGGCGATCCTGAACGGCGAGCTTGTTGCCACTGCTGAGAGCGATATCGATGCGGCAATCGCCCTGCTTGAAAATGTGGAGGATATCGATATGTGCGAAATTATCACCCTCTTTGTTGGCAGGGATGTTACCGACGGGGATAGGGTAGCGCTAACCGAGCGGATAGAGGAGCGGTTCCCCGAGCTTGAGCTTGTCACCCACATAGGCGGACAGGCGGTTTACAGCTATCTTATAGCGGTGGAGTAAAGGAGAATAGTATGAACAGATATAAAATTGCCATTGATGTAATGGGAAGCGACAAGGGCGCTCCCACCCTCGTTGAAGGGGCGGTAAAGGCGCTTATGGCAAACGAGGCGCTTGACCTGGTGCTTGTCGGTGACAGCGCGGTAATTGCCGATGCTCTGCAAAAGAACAATGCGCCCGAGGGCAGGGTAGAGATTATCCACGCCACGGATGTAATAACAAACTACGACAGCCCGGTTGAGGCAATATTCAAAAAGCTTGATTCCAGCCTTGTTGTCGCCCTTAAGACGGTTGCCGAGAGGGAGGACATCTTTGGAATGATATGCGCGGGTAGCACCGGCGCCCTGATTTCCGGAGCACTCCGTTATCTTCCGGCAAAGCCGCTGAAAAGACCGGCTCTTGCAGCCATTCTACCGGCTGCGGCAGGTGGCTTTGTCTGCCTTGTCGACACAGGAGCTAACATCGATTGCACTCCCGCTCAGCTCGTTTCCTTTGCAAAAATGGGCAGCGACTTTATGCGTGAATATTACGCTATCGAGAGCCCTCGCATAGGTCTGCTCTCCAATGGCGCGGAAAGCACCAAGGGCAATAAGCTTGTCAGGGAGACTCACGCGCTGCTCGCCGCCGATGATGGACTTAACTTTGTCGGTAACATTGAGGGCACAAACGCGCTCTCGGGCGATTGCGATGTTCTCGTTGCCGATGGCTTCGCAGGCAACCAGGTGCTTAAAAATTCCGAGGGAATTGCTCGGCGTATCATCACCGATATCGTGAGATATGCCAAGAAGACAGGGAATAACGAGATTATGAAGCTTGTAGGCTATCTTATGGGCATCTATGACTTCAACTCGCTTGGCGGAGGAATACTCCTCGGCGTCGGCAAGCCTGTTATAAAGGCGCACGGCGCGGCTAATGCCGACTCGATTATGAATACGGCAAAAATACTTATCAATATGTCCGAGAATCGCGACATCTTCAACGGAAGGGATGAAAGAGCAAATGCAGAACAGAATTAAGATTATGTGTACCTCCACCGGATGCATCGAGTATGCCCCCGAGAGATATAGAAATTTAGGAATTGATATCATCAGAATATATGTAAACTTCCTTGGCAAGGAGTACAGGGAGGGGCTTGACCTCGATCCTGTCGAGTTCTACGAGCAGCTTGCCAACCTTAAAGACCCTCGCAACAACCTCCCCTATACAGCAATGCCCTCTGTGGAGGATATCCGCGGTCATTTTGACAGGGCATACGAGGAGGGCTACCGCGAGGTGTTCGTTGTCGCTATAAGCTCGGGGCTTGGCGGCACCTACAACCTGATTCGTCTGGTATCCGAGGACTACAAGGACAGAATGGACATTCGTGTAATCGACTCCAGGATCACCTGCTTCGGCGAGGGCTTCCTTGCCGTTCGCGCAGCCCAGCTTGCCGAGGAGGGGGCAGATCTTGACCTTATCGAAAAGGAGATTGCCTGGATGATGAAGCGCCAGCGCTTTATCGGTGTCGACGGCACTCTTGATTACCTTATCTACAACGGCAGACTTAAGGGAGGCAAGGCATTCTTTGGCAAGCTTCTTAACTTCTGTCCTGTTGTTCACTTCAGCCCCGAGGGCGAGGTTGTTCCTCTCCAGAGCGTAAGAACGCCCAAGAAGGCGCTCGCCAGAAGCTGCGAAATAGTCAAGGAGGTCATCGGCGACCGCTCGCCCGAGGATTATCTTATGTGGCACATTTATACAGGTCCCACTCTCCTCGCCGACCTTGTCGAAATAGAGAAGAAGTACGGTATCAAGACCAATCACGAGCCTGTTATTATGTCACCCGTAAGCGGCTCTCATAACGGCCCATATCTCGCAGGCTATGGTATAGCATTCCTCCGCAGAGATGACGAGCCTCTTGACGAATGAGGTTGGAAAATGCAGGAAATTAAGATTGTACGGGTTAAAACCAGGGCAGAACGCAAGCTTTTTGTTGAATTCCCCTTGAAGCTATATAAGGACTGCCCCCAATTCGTGCCGCCTCTCTATTCGGATGAGATGGTTATCTTCACTGACAAAAACGCATATGCGGACACCTGCAGGAGTGAGTTCTTTCTTGCTATGCGCGGGGGAGAGGTTGTAGGTAGAATTCAGGGAATAATACAGACTCAGCATAACGAGCTTCATAACGAGCGCCGTGTAAGATTTACCCGCTTTGATGCTATCGATGACATCGCCGTTGCCAAGGCTCTGTTTGCCGCTCTTGAAGGCTGGGCGGAGGAGGAAGGAATGGACACGGTATGCGGTCCTCTGGGCTACTCCGACCTCGAGCGTGAGGGCCTGCTCATTGAGGGCTTTGAGTATCTATCCACCTTTGAGGAGCAGTATAACTACGAGTATTACGCCGCGCTTATCGAGGGCTGTGGCTATTCCAAGGAGGTAGATTGGCTGGAGTTTATGCTCCGCGCTCCCGAGAACCCCAACCCGATGCTTGCAAAGGTTGCTTCCAGGGCGCTCGAGCTGAACAAGCTGCACGTTGTAGATCACACCAAATATTCCAAGCGCGCCTACATCGACCGCTACAAGGACAGGGTCTTTGATTGCATAGACCGCTGTTATAGCCACTTGTATGGGACCGTACCCTTTACCGAGAGCATGAAGAAGCAGCTCGTCGACCAGTTTATGGCAATCTTAAACAAGAAGTATCTGATTATCATAGCCGACGAGGAGGACAACCCCGTTGCCTTCGCACTCTGCTTCCCCTCCTTTGGCGAGGCGCTGAAGAAGAGCGGAGGAAGGCTGACTATCCCCGCGCTCTTCCGTATGTTCTCAATGATTAATAAGCCGAAGGTTATCGACCTGGGACTTATCGCAATTCTCCCCGAATACCAGTCGTCGGGGCTTACAGCAGTAATGCTGAACGCGATGATGGAATTCCTGAAGAGCGGAGAAATCGACCACTTCGAGACAAATCTCAACCTGGAGAGCAACACAGCGGTTATCTCGCAATGGAAGTATTTTGATGCAACTCAGCACAAGCGCCGCCGCTCTTACATAAAGAAGCTTAACTAAGAAAGGAAACAACAATGCTTGAAAAACTAAAGGACATTCTCGGCAAGGTAAACGAGGAAATAGATATGGCAACCGTCACCGAGGAAACCAGGCTTATTGAGGACCTCGGGCTTGACTCTCTCTCAATTATGCTTTTTGCAATGGAGATCGAGGCGGCATTCGGCTTCCGCTTTACCGAGCCTGTTCGCTTTGTCACCGTTGGTGATGTATGCGCCTTCCTCGCCGATAAGGCGTAAGAATAAGGAAAGTTCAGGAATAAATGGAGAAAGCACCTCTGCCGCGGCAGAGGTGCTTTTGTCTTAAATGCTTATTAAAATCAGGAAAATAATTCCCGAGATGAGCCAAACCGCTTCTGCTCCCGCCATTACAAGGCTGGCGATGTTATTTTTGCCCTTCTTGCGGACAAAAATGTCAATAGCGGAGTAGACTCCAAGACCGAGAGGCAGCGCAATACCCAGGATAATTACTATAGTCGTTAGCACAGCCTTTGCCGTCTCCTCCGTTACCAGGGAAGAAAACAGGCTTTCAAAGGAGTCATCATATTCCTCGAACTCAACAGTAGTCTCGT
>JAFTRB010000001.1 GCA_017462445.1 Clostridia bacterium | reverse complement strand
ATGACCATCATGCAGAACTCGCTCAACGGCACCTTCGGTCAGTCGGGCGATATCGCAAATGTACCTCCCAAGGCTGCTACCATCGGTCCTCTTGATGTTATGCGCGCAAAGGAGCGCATCGAGGTTCACGCTCTTGCAACCTGCGGAACCTTCTCCTCCTGGCAGAGAATGACCTCCCGTCTTTGCACACACGGTCCTATCACACCCTATCTCCCCAGCACCATGCTCCAGACCAAGAAGACTCAGGTCTACATCTCCGAGGAGCTTGCTGCACCCTTCCAGTGCTGGGAGAAGGTTGGCTATTAATAGCAAGCTGAATATTTTCTGCGAGCCCGACCTCGCAAAAAAAAGCCTGCGGATTTTCCGCAGGCTTTTTTTTATTTTAAGTAAAAAGGGGAAACAGAAGCAAGGATGACATTTATTTTATAAAGCTGCAAAACGGATATTAAAAAAGCGCCTCTGCCCCTCACTTCCTTGAAAGCCGGGGGCTAAAGGCGCTTTTAATTGACCGCTATGGGTGGATAAGGGTTAAAGCCGGTTTTGCTTTATTTACCACGCAAAGGGCTGCTCCTCGCCATCGAAGGGCTTGCCGTTGCTTGTGATAATGATATCCGCTTCAAGCTGAAGTATTTCAATATTAGTGCTATCATACTGCTTTTTCATATTCATCACCTCAAACGATCTCCTTGTATTTACAAGCGGACATACCGAGGAGGTACATTGCTCGCGCAAGCCTTGCCATTGCGGTCAGCTCGCCATTTTCGTCGGTCTTGTTCTGCATATAGTAGGCGTATGCCTCTATGCTGTATTCAAGAGATTGGACAACCGTGACGGTGTCCGCATCCTTTAGGCAAAGCTCGAAGGTAAATCTATCACTGCATTCGGTCAGGAGAAGAGCATCGGTGTACAGAATGTAGCTGTCCCCTTCGGCTATGCAATCTGCAAGGGTGTACTCACGGGCAAGATTGCCGAGCGCGTCTTTTACTCTTATGAGCACCGAGTCCTCCGGCAAGCCACGGGCGGAGAGCTTCAAATAGATGGAGCTTACATAGTCAAATCTGACGCCGCCTGCAAGGAAATACAGGCTGTCGCTTGTACTCCTGTCAATCACCGCCGCCTTGTCTTCGGCAATTTCGACAAACTCGCTCTTGCCCTCTATTCCCTCATTAACCGGGCTATCGGCGTTATAATTCTTGTACTCCTGAGCCGTAGCTCCATACTCAAGCATATCGACAAGGAGCGCCCGAAGTGCCTCATATTGAGCATCTGTGTAGCCCTCGATATTCCTCTTTTCTATCGACTCCAGCATAGCATCGCAGTATACTCTTATGCTGTAATTATCCTTGATGGAGATAACCTCCTCGCCGATAATAAGCTCCGCTTTTATGAGGTCGCCCATTCTTTGAGGAGCAACACCGCAGAACTCAAAGGCGTAGATTCCATACTCATGAGTAGGCAAGCCCTCCGCTACAGTTACCTCGCCGTTCATTGTAAAGCGCATTATTGCGCTTGTGTTCTCGCCTATGTTAGCATAATAGATCAGGGAGATGCTCTCGCCGAGGTTTACCGCAGCGCCCCTGATATAAGGCTTTACGAACTCAACATCTATTGCCATATGCTCGGTGATGCTTGTAATTGTAAGGCTATTGCCGGAGGGCTTAACAGCTATGCCGTTTACCTTAACCGAGCCGAGAACATAGCCTGCAGAGGGGCTGAAGGTGAGAGTTGCATTCTCTCCGTAGAGAGCGCCCTTTTCGTTACTCGTCATGATTCCTACCGAGCCGTTTTCGCTCTCGCTTGCGGTTACTTTATAGTAGGGATCGATAATTATTTCATCCACGAAGCTCCACTCCGGCTTGCCAAGACCGGGGGTGTGGCTACAGTCGGAGGCATATCTGTCGGAGAACTCCGCGTTATCATCAAACCTGATAATAGCCTTAACAAAGCAGGCCTTGACATTCTTAAGTGCTACCGTTTTTTGGATATGGTCATAGGTCTCCATTGCGTAGGGGTGGTACTCCGCCTCAATGGTTCCTGCATAAATCCACTCGCCTATTGCATCGCCGTAGTATAGCTCTACATCCGGGGGAATAATTCCCATCTGGGGACAGCCAATCAGCGAATAGCCGAGGTCGGCAATAGCCATCTCGCCACCAAGCGAAATTACAATCTCTATTGCGCTTGCATTCTGCCAGCTTACAAAGGCGCTATCCCAGCAGCTGCTGACCGGATCGGGGGCAAATTTACCATCGGTGAGCTTGTAGCCGTAGGTGGACATATCGGTTTTTGAGGAGGGTGTAATTCCTACGATATGGATACCGCTTAAGGAATCCTTGATGTATACATTGGCGCTTGCTTGTACTGTTGCTCCATAGTCATCTGTTACCTGGTAGGTTGCGGTATATTTACCCGCTACTGTACCAATGTTGCTGTAAATAACCTTCACCCCGGAGGAGATATCCTTGCCATTTTTGTCGTATGCCCTGATGTCGGCAAGGAGGTTGTAATCCTCTCCCGTAGCAAAGAATAGATCGTTTACGTGCTTGATTACGGGCATATCCTCGGGAGGAATGTCGATATAGGTAGCCACGATAGAGATTTTATCGGTTACATAATCGATTGTGAATTGGTTGTTGAGCACCTCAACCGGGTTACCGTTTACAGTAACCGAGGAGAGTGTGCAGTTCTCGAAGGGAGTGAGAGTAACTTTGATGTCATCTCCGACCATTGCACCGAGGATGGAAAGAGGGTTGCCCTTGCTGTCGGTGATATTGGCGGTTACCTTCTCGGTTACCACATCGACCTCTCTGAACTCGTTAATGAGAATCTCGGAGAGGTAGAGCCATTCGGAATACTTGTGGCTGCCGCCAAAGCTAACCTCATAGTCTGCGTTCCTTGAAAAGACGATTTTTACATATCTTCCTGCGCCACCGTTAGCCGAGGCACTTACCGCTACGAACTCGGACTCGTTCGGAGCAAGCCTGTGGGGCTTGGCATAAACCGTACCAACGCTTACCCAGGGGCCGTCCTGCGAGTCGGAAACAAAGAACTCTGCATCCTGCAGATATTTTCCATAGGTGGGGGCATATTCAGCCGCATAGCCAATGGAGAGGATGCTTGTTGTTGCTCCCATATCAACCAAAACCTCAAGCTTTTGCTCGGTTAGCGAGGTGAGATCTGTAAGGACCTTACCTGTTATGGAGGTGTTGGTCAGATTGCCGTCGGTCGCCCTTCCAAGTCCGCCCCATTGGTTGGCGAAGTTGGTGTGGGTTACTACCGTGTAGTCACCTGCAACGGTCAGACCGTTTATCGCATTATCGAGGGCCTCATAGATTGCCTTAAGCTCGTAGGCGTCAGGCTCGGAGGAATTGTAGAAGGCAACGGCGTTGTTGTATGCCTCGTTAAAGGCGAGAACTGTAGCAGGGGTGTAGCCTGAGGTGCTTATCTTTTCTGCCTTATCTATTAGCGTACCGAGATCGGTGAGGTTTGCCTCAAGATAGGAGAATTCAAGCTCGTCCATAAATACCCAGGTTTTCGTACCCTCTCCGTGGTATGGGTGGGTAAAGGTGCCTGCGTTCTTTATTACAATCTTAACATAACTAGCTGTAATACGGGAGTCGGCAGTTACGGATGCGCGCTCGATATATGCGCCATCGGTGGAGGCGCTGTCGTATTTCGCCTGCACATCGGTGGTTCCGATATATGTGCCGATGAGCTTGTAATCCACTCCGTCAGTGGAGTAATAGAAGCTGACGCTTGCCGGAATACATACTCCGGATGCCATGTTGTGGTTAAAGCCAAGAGTAGCTATGTCAAAGCTTTTGCTGTAGGCGAACTTGACGGTGAGGGTAATATCCTTGCCCTCGGCTCCCGTCCACTTGCCATCTCCCCAGGAGGTGCTTCCGTAAATCTTGTCAACAAGCTGGCTTGCTGAGGTGCCTGCCCGAAGGGTAACATCTGCGGTAACTGTGGGAGCTATATCACTTGTGTCATAATTTAGCATAAGAGCAGCCGTGTCTGCAAAATGCTCCTCGATAGCGGAGTCCGCGGTATAATCCCAGATGTTGGTATTCATCGAGCGGAGCGAGAGGGTGGAGGATATCCATGCCTGGCACCAGCCTGTTTCTGCGCACCAGATTCCCCAGCCTGCGTCACCGTCGCTTCCGTATGCCTCCCACTTCTCATAGTCGAAGCCACGGAACCAAAGACCGTTGTAGTAGGGATCAGAGCTTATCTGCTGAATTCTTACATGGTAATCCGAAACCGATTTTGCATATGCGTCATACCTGCTTGCCAGAGTGGTGTTGCCTATATGATTCATTGCAGCATATGCCTCGTTAAGAGTCATCATTGCAAAGCTGGAGGTGTAGAGCGAATCGGTGCAGGGATCTCCGTTGTTCTGTATAACCGGGGATTCGTGCTTGCCGTAGTCCGAGTTTTTGGTGAACTGGGTATATACGGGATTACCCTGACCGTCCTCACCCTTAACCTCGCGAATCGCTCCGGTGGTGGGATCCTGATATGCCATCATATCGGTAATTATAGTATCAAGCCAGCCAATATGTTCCTCGGTGGGCTCGATTCTTGTAAGCCAGGCAAGAGGAAGGATCATTTTTGCTCTCTCCTGCTGCATTCCGTTTGTCCAGTACCATTCGCCCTCGTTCCCGACATTGTCCGCCATAGTTTTGTCATAGGACTCCATCATAAGGCCGATAGCGGTTTTAGTGCGCTCGAGGAATGGCTCATATCCCGTCTCGGCATATGCCCAAAGATAGCACGCCCAAAGGAGTGACTCAAAGTGGGAGCGATAGTTGGTGTAGCCCTCGCGGGTGTAGAAATATTCCCATCCGCTAGCCTCAAGCTCTGCCTCCTTCAGAACCGAGCCACGGAAGCCGCTGACACCTGTGGTCCTGAAGTTTGCGACAATAGCCTCAAGGATACGCGCGTCATATTCGTCCGTCCCAAGAGCTGCTGCGCCGAGAAGAAGACCGAGGATTGCCTTGGCATTGTCATCTCCGTAATACTGGTTCAGGGCGCCGCTGTGCCAGGAGAGAAGACCGTACTGCGGATTTGTGGGGTCAGCTCTGTCTCCTAACGCTAGCTCGGAGGCAAATAGGGCATCGATAGCATTTTTGGCTACGGTCTTGTATTTCTCCTCGCCGAGAAGGGCGCCTGCAAGAGCAAGAGCGCCGGCACTTTCACCGTTGCAGTCTGCACGGTAGTTCTTTCCGCGATACATCTTGCCGAAGTCGTTGATGGCGAGGGGAGATCCATTCAGGCATTCATAAATGCCATTTGTTCCGTCAGAGGGCTCGATTATGGAGGATTTCAGGAACCACTCGCTGTTTAAGCGAACAGCATCATCGTAAGCATCCTCTGCAAGAGATTCGGTGGGGCCGTAGCTTGGGGTTATTATCGGTGTCCAGGAAATAGCCTCTACCTCTGCTCGGTTAAGGAAGGAGAGTATACTGATCCACACCCTCTGCCATCTTTCATAGGGGGCATATCTTCCTGTGATAAACTGGCTGAATTTGGTGGAGCAGATGAGCGCATTGCCATCCTCGTTTACTTCGAGAAGCGAGTGGGGGGTACAATCGGTCAGCTCTCCAGTATTCTCGTCATAGAATTCAACCGTATCGTAGCCGACAACCGTGGCGTTTACAAGCCAGGAGTTTGATATATCGGTTTTCTTTACATATCTTGCTCCGTGGACATAGAGGAGGCTGTATTTTTCCATTCCCATAGCCTCGCTATCCATGACGATAGCCCTGTCATAGCCCATTTTCCCCGTGTCAGTGGCATATGTCTCTGCTCCAACCGCGCCAAAGCCGGTTATTCCCATAGAGCTATTGTTTGTCGGATACTCTATGTAAAGACGAAGCCCGAGGGCATTTATTCTTTCCGCCTGCGCATCGGTCAGGGAGGTGGTAGCTGTGGGGTAATTATCTGCAAGAAGCATAATACCCTTTGTCCCGTTTGCCTCTGCGGCATTCAGGGCAGCATCGAGGGTGGAATAGGTCTTGATGCCGTCATAATTGCTATTAAGAGTTGTCAAAAGGTTGTTGCCGGAATCGGTGGTTACAACCGAAATATTGAGGCTTGCCCTTGTGGCAGCCCCGGTCTTGTCAATCTCGTCAGACATTGCAACGGCCGTTAAGCTAGGAATAATTGTCATTGTGAGCATTAATACGACCAAAAGAAGGGATAGAATTTTTTTAGTCATAATTTCCTCCTGTTTTTTATTTATGTAAACAAGTTAACCTTGGATTATCCTGCAGTTATCCACAATTAATTGAAAACAATTATTTTCTCTTCTGTTGACAAATGTTTAAGAAATCCTTATAATAATAGTGTAATACACTTTTTGATCTTTGACTAGGTTGATTTTGACTATAAATTGTAACTGTATTGACTTAAGGAGGCTTTTATGTTCGCGGATGAATTTAAGATAAGATATACCACCATCCCCTATGCCTTTTGCAGAGAAAACCAGCACGGCTCGCCCTTTACTCTTTTTGCGCATCAGCATAAGGAGGTGGAGCTGATCGCAATGCTTGAGGGCGAGGCTGATTTCTATGTTGATTCGGTTCTCTATAAGTTGAAGGGCGGAGATCTTCTCGTCGTTCCGCCCTATTGTATTCACAGGGGACATGTTAATTTGGATACCCTATATGAGTGCGTGTGCTTTGACCTGTCCCTGATTTGGGATGCGCAGCTCAGGGAGGATCTTGAAAACGGCGTATTGACGGTAAACAGGGCGCTGTACTCCGAGGATCAGGATACATCAGAGATGAGCAGATGCGTGCAAAATTCGGTCAGAGCCTTTGAGGAGAATGCGCCCGGCTGGGAGATGGAGGTTATCGGGAATCTTTCGCTTTTGTTTGCAGGACTTAAGAGGCAGGGCTTTTTTGTAGCCTCCAATGTTGCCGCGCACAATCTTCTCTTTGAAAAAAAGGTATCCGATTATATCTACGAGCATTTCTTCGAGCCTATCACCTCCCGCACCGCCGCAGAGGCCTTGTTTTTGAACAATTCATATTTTTGCCGTCTTTTCAAGAAAAACTATGGCTGCTGCTTTGCCGAATATTTGATGGAATACAGAATAGAAAGAGCAAAATATCTCTTGAATAATACAAAGGACTCGGTCTCTGATATTGCGCTGAAAACAGGCTTCAATAGCTTCAGCTTCTTTAGCAAGAGCTTTAAGAGCCTGATGGGAATTTCCCCCTCCGAATACCGCAGAGGCATTGCGCCAAAGAAGCGCAATGCGCCAAACAGATACCGCGCCTCGATAGCGCTCTCCTGATATCGGGGTGAGCAAGGGCGGCGATGAGCCCCAATATCTTGCCTGGAATCCGGTTCCCGGCAGAATGTTAAGCTTCCACAGACCGGGTTGATTGCTCCAAGGTTCACCTCGTTGCCGAGGATGAGTGGGCTGACCGGGATGGCAATATCGCTCCCAGCACCATGCTCCAGACCAAGAAGACTCAGGTCTACATCTCCGAGGAGCTTGCCGCACCCTTCCAGTGCTGGGAGAAGGTTGGCTATTAATAGCAAGCTGAATATTTTCTGCGAGCCCGACCTCGCAAAAAATAGCCTGCGGACTTGTCCGCAGGCTATTTTTGATTTTATAAGCAAACGGCAAAACAGAAGCAAGGCTGAAACCGTTTTTTATTAAACAGTAATTATTCGGAGTATCTCTTCACGGCTTCAAGACCGTATTTAAGATATAGCAACAGATTGTCTATATATTGCTCTGACGGCTGTGGATATTCCATATACCCCGCAGAAGGACAAAGAATAAAGCGTCCGCTTTTCTGTCCCGCCTCAACGCAGTCGTCAATCAGGCAGCGCAGGCGTTCGGGGGAGGATTGTAAAAGCTCCTGTATCTCGATGTTGCCCTCCCAGCCTATGCGATTGCCGTATTTGGCTATAATGGCGTTAAGGTCGATATCTCCGTTTTTGGGAGGCTCCAGCGGATTTAATACATCAACGCCCATATCTATGAAGCTATCGATAAAGTTTGCGACCTTGTTGTGGCTGTGTACCCAAACATATCCTCCCGCATTATGAACGGCATCGCAAATCGGCTTATCCATATCGTGGACGAATTCCTCAAAATCCGCCACTCCCATAAGCGGAGGCAGATACACCTCGGGGCCGACCCAGCTGAATACGGGCTCTTTTATACCAAGGTCGAGAATCGCCTTGGTGTGAGCCAGCAGGCGCTCGGAATATATCCTGATCAAATTGCCAAGGCTCTCGCGCTCGTCAATGCTGAAATACGCCAGCGTTTCGCTTCCCATCAGCACCTGTACGGCATATCCCGCGTGACCTATTCCAATCATAGTAACTCCGCGGTCGCCAACTTTAGCGACCAGCTCTTTATATCTGCCCTCATTTACGGGAACAGGCGCGAACTCCATAGAGAGCAGCTTGTCGATATCCTCGGGCTCCTTAATCAAATGCTCGACAATATAGCCCGGCTCGCCCTTTGTTGACACGCGCTTCACCGAATGCAGATCTCCCTTGGGGGTGTGATACACGGTATGGCGGTTTACCCAGTCGGGCGAGTGGGTTTGTGCGGTATATACCTCAAGATAACGGGAGGCGTTCTGCCCGGCCTCTAAATTGAAGGTAAAGCTTGTGGTGCAAAAAATGTCAGAGATCTCTGCCGCAAGCTCCGCCACAGGTCTGTACGAAGGATGGAGCAGACGGTTGGTATCAATTGATGCTCCCCAGAGCTTAAGCGCGGGACGGTCTATTTCCTTGTTCCTGAAAATGCGCATTATGCGTTCGTGCGATGTCAGAACCATTTTGTTTTCTCCTTGAAATTTAAATTTTTGCACACTCTTGAACATTCATTCAATATGTGATATAATACTTGCAATCGGTTTTAATCCTATTGTATAGGCAATATTCCCGCTCGTCAAGTGGCTTTGATATTTATGGGAAAAATTGAACACTTAATGGTGATTTCAGAACATTGGAGAGTATTATGATATATGAGGACCTGCCGCGCGGTCGCGCAAAAATTTCAAGCTATATACCCACTCAGGCAGCTCTCGCCTATCTGAATTGCTGTACAAGCGTGGGGTGGCATTCCTGTAATGAAAAATACCGTCAGAGGTATGACGGGGGTGTGCCTACCGTTTTGCTTATCTACACCGTTCGTGGCAAGGGGGCACTGGAGGAGGGCGGTATGAAATACTCCTTAACTCAAAATAGCGTTATCCTTCTTCCACCGAATACGCAAATGAAATATTGCACCGAGCAAAAGACGGCGTTCTGGGAATTTTATTGGCTTAATCTTGTCGGGGAACGGATGCTTTCGATTGCGTCAAGGCTATGGCGGGATAATCGGTATTTTGTTCGTAGCATTTCGCTGTCCGAGCGCCTCTTTGAGAATGTTATGAAGGAGACCTCCTCCGAGCTTGAGCGCTCCGCGCTTATCGGTGAAATTATTGACAGAATACTCTCGGAGGCGGTTTTTAATACAAGTCAGAAAAGGTCCCCGGTTGACCATATACTGTCATATATGCAAGACCATTATACCGAGCAGATAGACCTTAGCGGGATAAGCAAGCGGTTCTTTATCTCGCAAAATCAAATAATCAGGGTCGTAAGCGAGCGAACGGGATATACTCCGCACGAATATCTGACCCGCTTGCGCCTTAACAAGGCGTGCGAATTGCTGCAATTTACCGCCGCGCCCATAATGGATATTGGCAGAGCGGTGGGGTTATAGCAACAACAGTCATTTCTCCGCCGTATTCAGGCGCATTTACGGAATGTCTCCGGCAGAATACCGAGCGCACAATTCAAACTAACGGATAGAAAGGCCATTAGCCGAATAAGCCGAAGGTCCTTTGGCGGGCGCAATTCTTACGGGCAAAAAGCTGAACAGGGGTTGCGCCTGCTTTTTCTGTATAAAAAGGGCTGAGCCTCAGCTTCTGATAAGCTATCGGCTCAGCCTTCTTCGCTATCCCTTGTGTATATCGCGCTGATATTTCATTTACGAGCCTAATATGGGCTGGTCGTAATAGAAAAGGGTTTCGTTGATTTCAAAGATGTTATAAATTCCGCGGGTTATATAGTATTCAAGAATTATGTCAAAGATGCTTCCCCTGCCAAGGGTGAAGCCAACTGTTGCCAGAAGCTCCTGTGTCTTCTCCAGGCTCAGGCGCAGAGCAATGGCGAAGGCAAGAACGGTCCGCTTGCTTGGGGTGTATTTTTCGTTACAGCGGATTTTGGAGAAGGTCTTCTTGTCCACATTGGCGCGCTTGTAGCATTCAACGTCGGTCATTCCGCTCTCGTCGATAAGGCGGAAGAGGGTGTCAGCAAAGCGACGCAGCTTGAATTCGGCTATCATTTCCTCCAGTGTCTTTGCCCTTTCCGAGCGCGAAGGGGAGGGGCTTGCCGCACACATAGAGGGGAAGTCAACCGTTGATGCGCGGCGCTCGTGAGCAGAAAGATCCAAAGACGCACAGATGTGGGGAGAAGCCTCCTCCATATCCATATTCTCAAAATCTTCATTGTCGGCGTCTATATCCTCGGTGCAAGAGAGGGATATGTCGTCTATATCCTCGGTGCAAGAGAGGGATGTGTCGGCGTCAATATCCGAGCTAAGGTGGCTGAAGGCCGAGCTGATGCTTTCTTTGCGGGCAGTGTCAGGGGAGGGGATAAGCTCCTCATAAGCGCCACAAAAAAGAAAATAGAGCTGGCTATAAAGTCTTGGCGACCTATCCTCAATGTATTTATCAAGCTCGGGGAAGCGCTTATCAATTCGGAAAAGACCGAGGGGATATGTCACAAGATATATCAGCATTTCGTTCTTTTCAAGGAACTCGCGGATAGCGCTCAATGCGATAGAGAAGTGACGGATTTTGGAGGGATGTATTCCCCTGTCCTCTGTTAATAGCGGAAGGGCAATGCTCTCGCAGCCAAGCTCCAGAGCCCTATTAAGGCAGGATGTGTAGCAGGAGCGGAAAAAATCAGCCTCGGCTTCCCCGCCGTTAATGTCGGGCAATGCAAGATGTATAACAAAGCGTGACGCCAATGAATATCCCTCGGTGACGGCAGGTTCTCCCACAGTCAACTCGCCCAGCCTTTCAAAGGCCTCCCATAAAGCCATACCGCCACGGAAAAAGATGTCAGACATAGCGCGACGGTACCACTGATTTGCTTCAGAATGCGGGCATACAACGGCATCGCAGGTAATATCCAATAGCTCGTCCTTTACGATTTTAAGCGCCATAGATCCTCCTTAAAAATATTATTTCTGCATAATCTCCTTCTTATAGATCTTTCATAGGCTTAAGGGGTAAAATACCCTAATAATATACAATAAAAAGAAAAATATGTCAATACCCCCCATTTTGAGGTGGCAAGGGGCGTTTCGACAACTTGACAAGAGGAGGGGGGTGGGTGTATAATGATAAAAAAGAGGGAGGCCAACTATGACAAAAAGACAAGAGGAAAAGCTGAAACAATATAAGGAGCGCTTTCTTTCCGAGCTTAGGGACAAGGTGATGCCCTTCTGGCTTGAGAATGGTCCGGACCGTGAGTACGGAGGAATATTGCACTGCCTTGATGCAGACGGTAGCCCCTTCTCGCTTGACAAGGGGGTATGGATGCAGGGAAGAGCAGGCTGGATGTTCTCCTATATGTATAATAATATAGAGAAAAACGAGGAATACCTGCGAGCTGCCGTGAGCTGTATAGACTTCGCCCGTGACAGATGCTTCCTTGATGACGGAAGAATGTCGCTTACCGTCGGTCAGGATGGCGAGGTAGTGAGCGAGCAGGGGGATGGCTGGTTCTCCGAGGCATTCTATATCTCTGCCTGCGCTGAGTATTACCGCGCCACGGGGGATAGGGAATATCTTGCCGCGTCTCGCGACTGCTATGACAGTATACTCGAGCGCTTCAGGGTGTCAACCGCTACCCCGTGTGAAGAAAACGAGCAAGTGAAGCGCAGGAGAACACGCGCCTTTGCTCAGCCGATGATACTACTAAATGTAACTAATACTTTACGCGAATGCGATCCTGACAGGGCGGAATATTATAATGGCGCGGCGGATATGCTGATCCCTGCCATAAAGGCACACCATAGCGAGGAATATCGCGCAACGCTTGAAGCAATAGCCCCCGACGGCTCGATAATTCTCTCCTCGGCTAACTCCAGAATTACCACCCCCGGGCATGTTATCGAGTGCGTCTGGTTCCTGCTGGATGAGGCAACCAAAAGAGGGGACGGGGAGCTTATCTCCTTCGCCGAGGTAATGTTTAACGAGGCGTTCGATATAGGCTATGACCGTAAGTATGGCGGCATACTTTATAACAGGGATATTTTCGGCGGCTCGGTCGAGGCATATGAGCAGGATATGAAGATCTGGTGGGTGCATAACGAGGCTATTATCAGCTCGCTTTACCTGTTTCTTGTGACCGGGAAGGATAGATATTTTGAAATTTTTGAGGAGATGATGGACTATTCCTTCTCCCACTTCCGCCATAGTGACACGGGCGAGTGGTATTCCTCGCTTCACCGTGACGGTACACCCGGCGCTCCCGACATTCTGGGCTTCCTCTACAAGGGCCCCTTTCATGTTCCCCGTATGCACGCAAAATGCTATCTTCTCCTTGAAAAGTACGGAATTTAATAAACGAAAAGCAAAAAGCTTGACACGCCCCGTGGCTTGCCAAGCTTTTTTAATATAATATTGATATATTTTATCCGTAGAAGTCCAGGATGCTTACATCAGAATATGCTCCGTCAATATATTTGCCAAAGCGCAGGGTTTCTATGGTCCTGCAAATCTTGTAGCTTAGCTGGATTACATAGTAGCCTGTGTAGAAGAGGTAGATTATGGCGGTAAGGATAAGTATTGCGATTATGTTGGAGCTGGTCTCTCTTGATGTAGATGATGAGCCGTCGGTGTAGTAGGTGACAACCGTGTACTCCCTCGACTCGTGTAGCGGCATAATCCTGTATAGCGCATAGACGGGTACAGCGCAGTTAAGGAATAAAAGAAGCACCAAAATTGTAAAGTTGTAGTCCGCGCCCTCGCCTATCGAGAAGTCATAGACGGTGGGGTAGAGAATTATTCCCACGGTCGCAATAGCGCAGAAGAGCCAGATGATAAACTTGATCACCGATGACAAAAGGGTAATAATCATACGGGGGATAGCCGAGCGCTGCTCCTCGACCGCAAAGATCAAGGGGCCGCGGCAGGTAATGCCCGAGAAGTAGTGCTTGAAGAAGGTGAGCATACCGGGGTTTTCGGTGTGCGCCGACTCAAAGTGGAGATTGATGCATTCGTCTCTCTTTGCGAAGATAAGGATATCGGCAAGCTCGACAACATTAATCGCCACAAGTATTACGATAAGCGCGATATCATAGTCGCAGATGAACTGTCCGAAAGCCTTGAACCATTCAAGGAAGCCCTCCTCGCCCGGCAGAACTGCCAGAAGATATGCCAGTCCGGCGGTAACAAGCAGAAGCAGTATAGCAACCAAAATAGAGGGGACCGCGCGTGTTCTTGAAGAATAGCCCATAGTGTCCTCCTGAAATGTATTGAATTGTAATTGTTCTATACAGTTATTTTAGCACAGCTATGGATATATGTCAATAACGGAGGGGGATTTTTTACCTACGATGTGATGTGTACATTTTACAAAAACTTCCCTATCTATACCTGTGTTAGTGAGTATTGGGTTTTCTAGGATTATGCGAGGTGTAGAGGAAGAGTTGTTTGACAAATACATATTGAGGTGTTATAATATGAGATGGAATGAAAGTGAAAGCAGTTGCTGAAATAGTTCTGCAATTTGATATAACCGAAAAGGCAGAGCTGCATTGGTACGAATATCCTACCATTGGAAAGATTGACTTTAAATTTAAGAAGTTAATAAGATAAGTTATGATAGTTAAAGTTAACGAAAAAGAAAGAGAAAAGCGGAAGGGCAGTATATGGTCTACCGTAGACCTTCTTGATGGCAAGAATTATACTGTTTTAAGAACTGAATATATGGCAAACAATCCATCTTGGCCCTATTATGCTATTGTCGATGAAAGTGGAGAGGATTACTTATATCCTGCATCTCTTTTCGATATTGTAGAGGAATAACACAAAAACAAACCAACTTTTTGGAAAACGCTGTTTTGCAAAACAAAGAGGTTATAGCCGGTAAAGGCGTGCGAAGAAAAATTGATGATATCGCACGATTGCTTCGAGAGCACCCCGGAACGGTCGAAAGCGAATGGATGAAAGTGAAAGCAGTTACCGAGATAGTCCACTATACAGGCATAACTGAAAAAGCAGAGGTCCATTGGTATGAATATCCCGGAGTTGGAAAAGTCGAGTTTAAGGTGAAAGCATGAAGGTTATAGTAAACGAAAAAGAAAGAAAAAAGTGGAATGACAGTATATGGTCTACCGTGGACCTTCTCGAAGGGAAGATTTACGAGGTGGAAGAGGTCACAGTAAAATTTGGAAAATACCCTTTTTATAGTATTCTCGATGAAAGCGGAGAGGTATATAGTTACTCTTCCGCACTCTTCGATATCGTAGAGGAATAAATCGTATGTGGACAGAATTTGATGAAGCATACAACTTCCCCCTAACCGCTCCAAAGAAAAAGACACCCACAAGGAATGCCTTCCTTAAAGCAGGGTTTACCAGCCGAAAAGCAAAAGGAGTACGGACGATTTGTTCGTACTCCTTTTTCATACAGTCGGGCGGTAATAAGCAGAAGCAGTATAGCAACCAAAATAGAGGGGACCGCGCGTGTACTTGGAGAATAGCCCATAGTGTCCTCCTGAAATGTATTGAATTGAAATTGTTCTATACAATTATTTTGGCATAGCTCTGGACATTTGTCAATAGATTGGGCTTGCTCAAATCGTAATAGTAAGCGGTGCTTTAATTGCTTAGGGTGCAGATGTTATTTTTGATTTTTGGTAATCAGGAAACGGAAAAGGGCGTTGTCGCTATACCACATTGGAAAATTCGTATTCCAGATGTTGTTATAAAGATTGAAATAAAGGTCTTGCTTTTCCGTGCAAACGCCGTACCGGAGCAGCTGTCTGCCGTATGGCGCAACCAAAGCGCAATCAAGACTTTCAATCGTGTATTCTTCGTTTCTTACGCCGAAATCGGTTGCGGAAATGAGTGGGCTGCCAAGTATCTTTTCAGGGCGAATCCAAACGCCCATTTTGCGAATTTCAAAGCTTTCCTCAAGCCCCAAGATTTTAAGCCAGAGGGCTTGCGGAAGGCGGGACGGTTGCTTTCCGAACCATTTCAGCTCAACTCCTTTTGCCGAAGCGCGAAAGTAAAGGTAGGGAAGTCCGTATTTTTTTGTTATTTCGCTGTCGAATTCCAAGCGATATAGCATCTCGTGCTTTTTTTGGTACGCCTTTGTAACACGAGCCTTGAAGATGCCACCCTTGTAATCCGGTAGACCTACCTTTGTGAAATCCCAGATTGCCCACCAAGAAAAGCATCTCATATATTCACGCTTGTATTGCTCATAGTCGGAGGCATCAAAGAGCTGCCAGCTAACCTCAAAGCCAATCTCGGGGGGAATATCGCACTCACAATATTCCGAAAGCTCCGGCTCTGAGATGGGATAGTCCGGTATAATTCCGAGCAGCTCCTCTGCCCTTGCTACATAGGTGCGTTGCTCACGCCAGGAGGCCTCAATCGGGGCACGCTGCTCTGCCATTCTTATAATATCCTCATGCGAGTAAAAATCACTGTATGGAAAATGGCTTTTCAAATCCATTCCCCAGGTGTGCTCCGGAACACAAAGAAGCGAATCGGTTAAATCGAGCGAGGTGCCGCCAACCGAGGCGATGTGTCTTTGTATTCTTTTGAAACGGCTGACCTTTTCGGGATCGGTGCCAAGACCGTGAATCCAGGTATCACCGATTTCGTCCTCGACAACAGGAAGATTGGGTAGGCTCATGGCACGCTGTGCAAGATCGTCAATGGTTGACGCCTTAAGCTTGGCATCCGGATGCTCCTCGGCAAGCTTTTTGTATATTTCTCTGACCTGATCGGCATTTTGAGGGCCAAGATTGTCACCTGTATGGGCGAAGATGACGGTGGTGCTACCGAGCGTAATTTCCTCTCCGTAATCTCCCTGGTACATTACAACGATTTCATCATTTCCCAAACGCCAACGGAAAACGGGAGGCACGGGAGGAAGTGGTGTTGCGGGATTTACACCAATGTGTAAAAACTCGACACCGAATTTTTTCATAATAGGTACAATACCTATGGTGTGACCGGGAACATCGCTCATTTTTGCACCGATGGTATGATACCCAAAGCGCTCGTCAAGCTGTCTTGAAAGATTTAAGCCATAGGCAAAAAGGGTGGGATCCATCAGCTCTGTGTGAGTGGTGAAGGGGAGCGCGTGCCAACGTAAAATGCCGTCGCAAATCGCCCGCTCAACCGTGCCATCCGTATCGTGCTTTAGCGCCTGCCATATAAGCCAGGAGCCTACCGTCCAAACAAAGGGTGTATCGCTACCTTTAAGCTCATAACCCACCTTTATCGCATTGGGTATGTACTCCTTCAGGTATTTATCGAGGATGCTCTGTGAAAGATCTGTAAATCCAACATCTAAATGCGTCTTGAAAATAACAAGGACTTCTTTTTCCATTTTTTCTCCTATTAACAAAGAAGTTATCTTTAAGAGATGACTTCTTTGGAGCGGTGGACTCCAAAGTTCATTCTTCTAACGAAGACTGAAATTAACACATTGCAAGCAATGTGCGGGCTTAGGCGCATACCGCTTTGCGGTATCTTGCCAAGTGAGGACGGCAGACATTCGGCATACTAATGGCGGAACGGTTATAGTTAAGTATTCCCGAACGGCAACCTACGCGCCAGCGCCGTAATGGGGGCTCCAAAAGAAAAACCATCCACGAGGGAATAAAAGCCGCCCCTTTGGGGCGGTGGAGCGTGATTCCAAAGTTCGCCCTTCTAACGAAGACCGAACTTGACACTTGCGTCTTACGCCGCAAGTGCGGGCTTTGGCGGCTACGCGCCAGCACCGTAATGGGGGCTCCAAAGAAAAAGACACCCGCAAGGAGTGTCTTTTTCTTTGGAGCGGATTACGGGGCTCGAACCCGCCACCTCCACCTTGGCAAGGTGGCACTCTACCAAATGAGCTAAATCCGCATATGGTGCCTCCGGTCGGAATCGAACCAACGACACGGGGATTTTCAGTCCCCTGCTATACCAACTGAGCTACAGAGGCGTGTCTTTGCACGGAAATGGCGACTCGGATGGGGCTCGAACCCACGACCTCTAGCGTGACAGGCTAGCGCTCTAACCAACTGAGCTACCAAGCCATCTCCGTAAAGTGGTAAAACCACTGGTGGAAAGTACAGGGCTCGAACCTGTGACCCTCTGCTTGTAAGGCAGATGCTCTCCCAACTGAGCTAACCTTCCGTTAGATGCTCAACTATTATATCAAATGATTTTTCTTTTGTCAATACCTTTTTAAAATTTTTTTATTTTTTTGTTTTCTTTGCATTTTACAGCCGGAAGCCTTGCGCTTTCTGTAAAACAATTCAAATACCTTGTTTATTTCTTTTTGACAGAAAAGGTCTCTCGCAAAGCGACCCTTTCTGCCTTTTTTGATTGTATAATAAATACGCAGGTGGGGCGGAGCTTTCGCTTCCTCTGTGAAAAAATATCTTACTGATATTATAACATTTAAAAAATCAAGGAGGAAAGAAAATGAAAAAAGGACTTACAGAATTGGTATTCATCATCGACAGATCCGGCTCGATGTCGGGAATGGAGGCGGACACCGTAGGAGGCTTTAACTCTATGCTGTAAAGGCAGAAGGAGATGGAGGGCGAGGCGCTGGTTACTACGGTGCTTTTCTCTAACAATTCTTCAACCCTTCACGACAGACTCCCAATTGCCGATGTCGAGCCGTTGACAAGGGAGGATTATAGGGCTTATGGCTGCACCGCGCTCTATGACGCTATCGGCGAGTCTATCGAGAAAATCTCAACGGTTCACCGCTATGCCAGGGAGGAGGATATCCCCGAGCATACCCTCTTTGTCATTACCACCGATGGTATGGAAAATGCGAGTCAGAGGTATGACAGCGGCAGAATAAAGGAGCTGATTAAGCAGCAGGAGGCGAAGGGCTGGGAGTTTCTGTTTGTGGCGGCAAATATCGATGTGGCAAGTGCCGCCGAGCATATCGGCATCAGGCGCGATCGGGCTGCGAGCTATCGCCAGACCTCGGAGGGAACTCGCGGAGTATACGAGGCTGTGGACTATGTAATGTGCTCGATGCGAATGGATTGCGACATCCCCGAGGATTGGGCTAAAGCGGTGGAGACTCCGCCCGAGGACGCCGACAGGTAAAGCGGATTGTTTTACGATTAATTCGGAAATGAGGAGATAAGCGTATGGAAAACAAACATAATTTTTCGTTCCCCGGGGGAGAAATGCTCGCTAAGATGGCGGCTTGGTGGTTTGTATCATATATGTATTATTTATATGTAAATGAAGACCATTATAATTGGAAGAAGGTAAAAACCGTGGATACCCGTCGCTCTGTGTTTGAAAGAACAGAAAAATATCATATATATTGGCTTACAGAGGTTTTGGATATGAAGAACCTCGATTCTCAGGGGAACAAGGGCGGCCTTGACTCCGAGGAAATAAAGACTATGGCAAAAGAGCTGCTCTTATATCTTTCAAATGATAACGGAGTTACCGAAACACAGGAGCTGATAGCCAGCCTACAAGAAGAGCTGGATAGACTCAGGGCGCAGCGTAATTAATTATCCATCCTCTTCAGGCGCTGTCACTGTAAATAGTAAAAACTAAAAAATCATAGTATTCTCTTGACAATTTCGCTCGAACGAAGTATAATAAGGCTGTAAAGCGCTTCGTTTGAGCGAAATTTTTATCAGCTTGTACGAGGGATAAGCTTTTTACCGATGAAACAAACTCTTTGGAGAAAAATATCGGGGCAGATAAATCACAGAAACAGGAAAGAGGGCCAGGCGATGATTACAGTGAAGCAGGCGGCGGAGAAATGGGGGCTGACACCGAGAAGGGTACAGATGATGTGCAAGGAGGGGCTTATTGTCGGCGCGCAAAGATGGGAGCGCACCTGGATGATACCTGCCACGGCAATGCCTCCCTCCAAGGGGGCGAGAAGGAGCGGCGAGCCTACCCTGCCAATGCCCAGGCGTAGCCCGTTCCTTGATATGACCTCGCTATATAACAGGGCGGGTGGTGCAGACGAGGTTGCGCTTTCCCTGGTGGATAATCCCGAGGCGCAGGCGTTATTTGAGTCCCTGATAGCTTACAGGCGCGCAGAGATTGACAAGGTATATGATAATGCGAGGTACTTTTTGCGCAATCACAGTGGCTTCTATGCGGTGCTTGGCGCAGGAATGCTGCTTGCCCTTTGCGCAATCTGGCGAGGGGATCTGGAGCTTTGGGGCGAGGCGAAAAGGCATATCTGCGAGGCTCCCTACAGAAATGAGCAGGAGAGGGAAATGATAACTCTGGCACTCGCAATTGTAGATAGCTCGGTCTATGATAACAAGGATTTCCCCGAGTGGTTTATGCGCGGATGCTTTGACACGCTCCCCCCCGATTCCCACGCGGCGGCGAGAGTTTTCTACATTAAATATCTATATATGTCCGCCTTTGCGGTTGCCTCGCGCGAGCAGCAGATGGAGGGTATGCACGGCTTGGGACCGATGAGTCTTATTCCCTATGTCATTGAGCCGATGATCAGTCAATCGGTGGTAGAAAGAACAATTATCCCCGAGATCTATCTGCGCCTGTCCTGCGCTGTGGCATATCATAATAGCGGAAAGGACAAGGATGCAATATCGCATATTGACAGGGCGATCTCCCTGGCTCTGCCCGACCGCCTCTATGGGATTTTGGTGGAGTATGTGCGCCATTTTGACGGCTTGCTGGAGGAGAGGCTTGCGCTTGTCAGCGAGGAGGCTCTCGCCGGGGTTAAGGAGCTGTACAAGACTTACAGCATCGGTTGGTCGACCCTGAGCGGAAAGGTGCGCGGCAGATACATAGCCTCCAATCTGACGGCGAGGGAGAGGGAGATTGCCAAGCTTGCCGCCTTTGGAATGACCTCGAGGCAGATTGCCGAGACACTGTATATAACCGAGTCAACCGTTAAGCAGACTGTGGTCAGGATAGTACAAAAAACGGGAGTCAGGGACAGGTCGGATTTTTCGCTTATCCTTTAAGCCCCTCGGGAAAAACTATACCAAAACAGAAAAACAGGGTGATTGTTTTTTTCGCCCGAATCCCTTATACTAGAGGTAGAGTATGAGGGATTTTTTCTTTGAAGGGAGGTTTTTATGCAGAATGTGAAGGACATAAAAGAAGGGGATCTGTACAAGACGGTATGTGTCGAGGGACAGAGCTTCGACCTCTACTACGGCTATTACGATGATTTTGAGAGGGAGAGCGCTCTTGCCGAGCCGATACCGATATATCCCGACTTCATTCTGGCTCCGGTGTATACCGAGGACGGCAGTCCATATGTCACCCAGATGCAGGCGCTGTGCGAGTACGGAGAGAGTGAGTTCGAGGACGGCTGCTGCGTGGATTGCAGATACTTCAAGCAGGGCGAGGAGCTGATTGGCACCTGTGTCTGCGAGAATAACAAAAGAAAAGCTTAATTCATAATATAAAACTACTATATCAAAAAGGAGAAAAGACAAATGAAAAAGATAATAGCTTTATTAATGGCTTTGTCGATGCTCTTCGTATTGGTTGCCTGCTCGCAGCCCTGTGTAAATCACACAGACGAGGACCACGACCAGAAATGTGATGTGTGCGGCGCTGATGTGGAATGCGCCAACCATCTTGACGATGACGGGAACTATACTTGTGACTATTGCGGTGCGGATGTCACACCCGAGGGAGTAAAGCTCTCCCAGGGAGTTGCCCTGCAGCTCAAGGGAGCAAAGAGCGCTAAGCTTATGTTTTCCTATGAGCTTGATGAGCAGATTTCGGAGTGGGAATATGATGAGAATGAGGAGCCCGTGCTTGACGAGGACGGCTTCAAAACCAAAGGGAATATTTACATAACCGTTGCCAAGACCGATACATTGGTTAATGTACAGCTTGAGAGCGAGGGCTTTGAGTATGACGAGCAGACCAAGGAGTGGACCTCGGAGGACGGACGCCAGGTAAAGTATGTGCTTGTCGATGGCGTGCTTTACAGTGAGTACGGGAACGGTTACTTTATAAGCCAGGATACTCCTATGGCGCAGGCGGTTGAGATGCTTTCTGCCCTCCTTGATGGCGTTGAGCCGACCGAGGGTGAGCTTGCCGAGATGTATCAGGTCTTTGGCGAAAGAGCAATCACCAGCTTCAACATTTTTGAGAACAAGGGCAGCTCGGTTATTGATTTCAAGCCCATAGTGGATAATCTTAAGGCTTACTTTGCCGAGCTTGATTTTGAGACTGCCACTCTTGCAGATGTGCTTGACTATCTTCTTGCAGGCATCAATCCCGAGCTTACAAGCGAAAAGCTTATTGCAGAGATAGCGCGTGTTGGCGCTCTTACCGTTAACGAGCTGCTTGCGGAGCTTGACACTAAGCTCACCGCGGACTACAAGACTACACTGCAGGGGATATATGATTCAATAGTGAGCGATCCCAGGTTTGCAATTATTCTTCATAACTATGTAGAGTACATGGCAAAGATGTCGGGCGAGGATGTGCCCGAGGAGGAGATTACCGCCCAGTATGAGGCAGTGCTTGCCGAGGCGAAGGCCTTTAAGATTGCCGATATCATTGAAGATGCCGGCATAGGAGAGGTGACTGTATACAATCTTTTCCTCTCGCTTGTTGCTCCGGAGCCCACAGATGGGGAAGAGATTCCCTCGCCTCCCACTCTTGAGGAGACTGTCGCAATGCTTGAGACTGTCCTTGCGCTCACAATTGCAGAGTACGAGGAGAGTTACGATGTGACCTTCTTCTCCACTCTTGCAATGGGTTTGGCAGGCTTTGAGATCAGAGCATTCGATATCAAGACCGATGTGCAGTTCAAGGGCGTATTTGAGATTGACAGCATTACCGCCACACTCAATTTAGATGCTACCTTGGAAACAAATAGCGATGTTGAGGGCAAGAAGGATATCGATGTTGCAAAGGGTGTCCTGTCGGTAAAGCTGTATGATATATCCACCACGGATGTTGTTATCAATGCTCCTGCCGGCGACAAGGTTCTGGTTATTCCGCTTGAAGAGTATATCCCAGGCAGCGAGGATGATACCTACGGCGCACAGCATATGGAGCTTTGGGATAATGACACGAACATTGGTGTCGAGCTATACCTGAGTGCCGATGAGGGAGATATCTGTGTGGTTGCTTATATCGAGGATATCGGGCAGCTGACAAATACTACCGTCACCATACCGGCTGATAATGTATCTCTGCATAACAATGACTACGAATGGACTTATCCGACCGATGACACTCCTCTTGTAATAGAGTACGATCCCGTGAATGGGGAGTTTGTCATTGTATCTATGCCTGCCTATACCTTCCCCGGTATGACAGTGGAAAAAGCGCTGGAAGCTATCGGCTACGGCAAAAACACAGATAATTCGGTCAAATATGACATCGATCCCAAGCTTGATATATACTTTGATTGGCTCGCTATATACACCGATACACCCAATGGTGTCTTGCATTTCAATGGAATCGACATTGGCTACACCTTCGACTACTATCTTGAAGATGATGGCAGTATGGTATGCACCATAACGGGTGCTGTTACGGGAAGTAGTTTATTAATTGATGCAAACGGTGGCACCTTTGTAGGTACAACCACGGACGCAGAGGATCTTGCCTTATACTTTGGCGAGGATCTTGAGTTCACCCTCTATCTTACCGATGGCGGATTAGTCACATCCGATGATTTTCCCACGGTTAACCCCGAGTATATCGTTCAGAACGCGTAGTAATGAGCGGGGGCGGAGCTTTCTTTGACAAAGCTCCACCCTAGGGAATAAAAAAAACACAATAACCCCGGGGGCTGCTTCATCGAGGCTACCCGTAAACAAAATGGACGAGGTGCAATAAATTTGTGCCTCGCCCATAACTTTTATGTGAACTAAAAAATCAAGGTTGAAAACCTACGGTTTTCTCCATTTTCATTAGGTTTTGTTTACT
>JAFTRB010000180.1 GCA_017462445.1 Clostridia bacterium | reverse complement strand
AAGAACTTGGGGAAGCTTGTTTCGATGACATTCCCGTTCTTGTCAACAACCTTGTGATTGAGGGCGTCCTGAAGTGTTTCGCCTGCATAGTCGTTTATGGCAAACAGCTCCATCTTATCGCTATATTTGTCATAAGCAGAGGAAAGATAGGGGAACTCTGCGTCGCAGTTGGAGCAGCCCCTGTACCAGAAGTTAAGAACAAGAAGGCTCTTTTCCTTAAGTACATCGGAAACGGTATGCTCCACGCCGTCAAGATCCGTAATTGTGAAATCGTGGATGATGTCGCCAAGCTCGTACTTCTTGACATCCCAGATTTCCTCCTCCTCGGGGTCAATGGGCTTGGACATGAGCATAATGCTCTTACCCGTCGCATCCATCTTGTAGAGGTCATCGGCTATATAGCCCAAGGGGTAATTCTCAAGCTCGATGTAGTAACTGTCAGAGGTAGCAAGCTCAAAGGTAGCAATACCGTTCTTGTCGGTTGTTGCGCGAGCGGTAATGCTTGAATTAAGATTGTTTTCCTCGTGGATATACAGTCTTACATCCGAGAGGGGCAAGCCGCCGTAGGACTTGACCTGAACAGTGTAATTGCTCATTGATGGCTTGTCGGTGTTACCGGGTGTGTCGCCACCGGGATTGTCACCGCCCGGGGTGTCACCGGAGGGGGGATTATCCGGCGGTGTTGTGCCGCAGGAGACTGCCTGAAGCATAACCAGCGCCAGCATCATAACCACCAAAAGCAGTGAAATGATTTTCTTGAAATTGCTTTTCATATATGTTCTCCTTAATTTATTTACTTAATAATAAGTTACTATATCATACCACAGAATTTTATCTTTGTCAACATAAAACTTGCCACAGCTCTTCTTTTTTACAATTCATTAAAATTTGAAAAGCGGCGATGCTTATGAAAAAAGCGCCGCAGATCAAGCGGCGCTCCTTTAATATGAAGTTAAAGTGTGTCGGCAAGCTCGTAGATGAGCCTTTCGGTTTTTTCCCAGCCAAGACAGGGGTCGGTAATCGACTTGCCGTATATCTCACAGTCGGAGATTTTCTGCGCTCCGTCCTCGATATAGCTTTCAATCATCAGCCCCTTGACAAGCCCTCTGACCTCGGGGCTGTATCTTGCGCTATGAAGGACCTCCTTGGCAATCCTTATCTGCTCAAGATACTTCTTTCCGGAGTTTGCGTGGTTTGTATCCACGATGACCGCCGGGTTTTTTAGACCGCTGGCCTCGTAAATTTCATAGAGCGAGTACAGATCTTCAAAGTGATAGTTTGGATGCGATTTACCCTGCTTGTCCACATATCCGCGGAGAATTGCGTGACAGAGAGGGTTTCCGTGGCTCTTCACCTCCCAGCCGCGGTAGAGAAACATATGTCCGCTCTGCGCCGCCTTGATAGCGTTCATCATAACCGACAAGTCTCCCCCGGTGGGGTTCTTCATTCCGACAGGCACATCAATACCGCTTGCGGTGAGACGGTGCTGCTGGTTCTCGCTTGAGCGCGCTCCTATGGCAACATATCCCAGAACATCCGAAAGATAACGGTGGTTTTCGGGATAAAGCATCTCGTCAGCACAGCAGAAGCCGCATTCCTCCATAGCCTTGATGTGCAGGCTTCTGATTGCAACAATGCCCTTGAGCAGGTCGGGGTCGGCGTTTGGGTCTGGCTGGTGAAGCATTCCCTTGTAGCCTTCTCCGGTCGTCCTGGGCTTGTTTGTGTATATTCTCGGAATGATCATAATTTTATCGCTGACCCTGTCCTGAACCCTTCTGAGTCTTGAAATATAGTCCAGCACAGGCTTCTCGCTATCTGCAGAGCAAGGACCGATGATCAGTAGCAGTCTGTTCGAGCGGCCCTCAAAAATATCGGCCATATCCTGTATCTGTCTTTCTCTCATTTCAGCGCATTCCGCGCTTACGGGGAACTCTGCCTTGATCTCCATAGGGATAGGCAGCTTCCGGTAAAATTCTAGGTTCTTATTCATATTATTCCTTTCTGCGCCTGAATTTGCGTTATCATTGTTTTATTATACCGTCAAGGGGAAAATCGCGGGAAATGTTGTGTTTTCTATCATTTTCTCCTTTTTTGCTTATGTGCAGGAGCTTGGCTTGTCAAAGCGCGCGCGCCGTTCTGTGGACTCGCGCATCTTGGACTTCATTCCTTCTACATCTCCGTCAATAAGCATCCGGCGGAAGAGAAGCATTTCATCAATAAACGAGTCCATTTCCCTTGTCAGAGCATCCTTGTTCAGCAGGAAAAGCTCGCCCCACATCGCTTCATTTATCTTAGCAATTCTGGTCAGATCACGGAATGAGTCACCGGTGTATTTCTCCAGCCCCTCGCTTGTGTTACAGGTCATCAGGGAAACAGCAATAATGTGTGTCAGCTGCGAGAGAAAGGCAATCATCTCGTCGTGCTTTTCTGCGCTGAGGATGCTGATTTTGCCAAAGCCAAGAATTTCACCCAGCTGCTTACAGCTGTCAATTGCCTCCTCGCTGTTTCTCCCGGTTGGTACAACTATATAGTTTGCTCCGCGAAATACCGAAGCGTCGCTATATTCCACTCCGCTTCTCTCCCGTCCTGCCATAGGATGGGCGGATATGAATTCAACCCCACCGGGCAGAAGAGACTGTACTCTCTCGACAATTCCGCTCTTCACACCGCATACATCGGTGATAAGCGTGCCGGGAGTTAAGAGATGTCCGTTCTTTTCGATCCACTCGATGAATGTATTCGGGTACAAGGCGAAAATGATCAGATCGGCATCTCGGATCAATTTTTCGTCAAGTTCGGTCGTTCCCGACTCAATCATTTTATTCTTCAGTGCGTAGTCAATGTCGCGCTGCTCCTTGGTTATGCAGCGCACCGTATAGCCCTTGCCTGTCAGCGCCTGCGCATAGCCTCCGCCAATAACTCCAAGACCGATGATCAGTATGTTAGTTTCAAAGGTTATCTTCATATTCCTTAACTCCAATCCCAAGGCTTGTCAGATGTCTGAAAAAGTCGGGGTAGCTCTTATTTATCGCCTCAACTCCAACTAACTCGCCACCGGTGATGCTGCACAGCACCGCCATTGCCATAACTATCCGATGATCGTTGTGACCAAGTAATCGCTCTTCGGGAGCGTGAAAGTCGGCGGGGTAGACCACGACCTTGTCGTCATATACCGTCACCGAAGCGCCAAACTTGGTCAGCTCCTCGGCCATTGCCGCCGCCCTGTCGCTCTCCTTTATCTTAAGCCTTCTTGTTCCGCTGAATATTCCACCGTTCTTCGCCGCCGCAACCGCAAAGAGTATCGGACCCAGATCGGGGCAATCCCCGATATGAATGGTCGGTGTGCCAAGCTCCAGTTGCTTAAAGTATTTGCGATAGGCGCGGTCGCCCTGCAGGCTGTCCTCATAAAGACCGTCAACCTCCGCCTCGCCGCCAAATAGGTTAAGCGCCTCGATAAATGCGGCGGCGGAATAGTCCCCCTCTACCTCGATATCCGCAGGGAGATATTTTTGCCCTCCCGGGATAAGCAGAGTATGCTCGTCCTCCCAGCTTGCCTTAACGCCAAAGGCGGAAAGCGCCTGTATGGTCATATCAATGTACGGACGGGACTCAATAGGAGGGGTAATATGTATTCTGCTCGTTTTTTTGAGCAACGGTAGCGCAAAAAGCAGACCGCTGATGAATTGGCTTGATACATTTCCCACTACAAAATAATCTCCGGCGGTTAAAGGTCCCTTGACTGTAATGCTCTCTGTGTCCGAGAGAAAGCCAAGTCCCTTTTCCCTTGCCAGCTCCTCGTATACGGATAAGGGGCGTGACATAAGACCGCTTGAGCCACGGAAGGAAACGCACATACCGCACAGCATAGCGATTGGAATAAGAAAGCGAAGCGTGCTTCCGCTCTCGCGGCAGGGAAGAGGCGAGGTGGGGCTTATCCTTTTCATATTTATTCCCCTGACAATGGCATCTCCCTCGCATATCTCGGCATATACGCCAAGCGCTCTCATGCAATCTATGGTAGCAAGCACATCATCACAGACCGAAATGCCGCGAATACGGCTCTCTCCCTCGGCAAGCATAGCGGAAATAAGAAGCCTGTGCGCCATAGATTTTGAAGGCGGCGCATGTACCTTGCCCCTCGCCACGGAGGCTGTGATAACCGCTCTCATCTCGGTTCTCCTTCCGGATGGCGAACAAGAATATCAATAGCATCAAGATAGCCGCTAACCCCTTTTCCCTTGACGGTTGCGATTGCTACATCCCTGACATAGCTTATATGTCGGAATTCCTCTCTCTTGTCGGGGTCGGAAATATGTATCTCCACCGTGGGCAGGGAGGTCGCCTTGATTGCATCGGGAATAGCAATGCTTGTGTGCGTATAAGCCGCCGGGTTTATCACAATTCCGTTTGCCTTTTCAAGGTACGCCTCCTGAATTTTGTCTACAATATCCCCTTCGTGGTTGGACTGATAAAGCACTACCTCAACTCCAAGCTCGTCGCAGTGCTTTTTTATCATTTCTTCAACACGGGGTAGGGTATAGCTTCCATATATATCAGGCTCTCTCACTCCCAAAAAATTTAGATTTGGCCCATTAATCACATATATTTTCATTGAAAAAATCTCCTATAATTTTATCCGCCACATCCTTGGCGCTTCCGTCAACCTCGATCCTTTTATCACAGCTTGACAGGTAGATGTGATATCTTTCAGCATATCTTTTTTCTACATCCTCCCGCGTCGATGAAAGAGGCCTATCCTCTGTGGGTAAAAGCTCGCGTAAAGGGCGGTCGATAAAGTAGATCCTTCCGTTGGAGCGCAGAGCGCGAATATTGTCGCTGTTTAGTATAACACCCCCACCCGTGGCAAGAATTTTGCCATTAAGAGGTGAACAACTGTTTACAATTTCCTGCTCTATGCCGCGAAAATAGCCCTCGCCCATATTTCTGAAAATCGTGGGAATATCGGTTCCGACTTTTTTTTCAATAAGCTTATCAGTATCAATAAGCTCGAGGCTTCTTT
>JAFTRB010000019.1 GCA_017462445.1 Clostridia bacterium | reverse complement strand
TATCGCCGCTATGGGTATGGTCATCGGTATGCAGGGCGCTGCTACTGCAGTTTCTGTTGTGTTCCAGATATACTTCAAAAATGCGCAGATCTCAGGTATCGTTCAGCTCTTCTCTATGATTCCTATCGTTGCCTTCACGCCTCTTGCCCGTAAGATGGTTACAAAATACGGCAAGAAGGAGCTTTCGGTTATTGGCGCTATCTGCTCTATTGTAGGCGCTCTTGGTCTATTCATTATCACTCCCGAAAACACCACCCTTGATCTTGTCATCTACGTAATATGCCAGCTTGTTTACAGCCTTGGTCTTGGTATCTACTCCACCGTATCCTGGGCTATGATGGGCGACGCTATCGACTACAACGAATGGAAGACCGGCAAGCGTGAGGAGGGTGTTGTATATTCGCTTCACTCCTTCTTCAGAAAGCTGGCTCAGGGCGTAGGTCCCGCGGTTGCTCTTGTTATTATGGCAGGCCTTGGCTATGTTAACAACGATATAAACGAAGCCGGCGAGGCATTCATCAATGTTAGCCTTCTCGGTTGGGATGTTGCAGTAAGCCTCCGTGTGCTTGTTGCTGTTCTCTTCCTTGTTGCTGCTGTTATGCAGTTCATCGGTCTTGCTCTTATCTACAACCTTGATAAGAAGACCCTTGACACAATGAATGCAGAGCTTGAGGCAAGGCACGCAGCCGAGGAGAACGCTCCTGAGGCTTGCGAGGGCGAGGCTCCTGTTGCAGAAGCAGTTATTGCTGAATAATATCGAGAGACAAAAGACACGATTTGTTTATTGACTAACTATATCGCTCGATGGTATAATACTGTCGAGCGATATTTTAAGGAGTTTATATGAGAAAGATTATCAACATTAATTCGGGTTGGGTCTTCAGCAAGGAGACCACGATGCCCACAGCCCTCCCCACCGACTGGGAGGCAGTTACACTTCCCCACACCTGGAACGCTATTGACGGCCAGGACGGCGGAAATGACTATCACCGCGGCACCTGTCACTATGCAAGAATAATCAAGAAGAGCGAGCTTGAAGAGGCGGACAGATACTATCTTGAGATCCGCGGAGCGAACTCCTCGGCTGATGTGTACCTCGATGGCAAGCATCTCTGCCACCACGACGGAGGATACTCCACCTGGAGAGTTGACCTGAGCGAGAGCCTTAAGGAAGAGAGCCTTCTTGTTATTGCAGTAGATAACGCCCCCAACGACAGAGTATATCCCCAGGTTGCGGACTTCACCTTCTACGGCGGTCTTTACCGTGATGTAAACATCATAGCGGTTAACGAGAGCCATTTTGACCTTGACTACTACGGAGGCCCCGGTCTTGCTGTTACGCCCACTATTGAAGGCGAGAACGCAAGGGTCAACACCCGTGTATATGTAACGAACAAGAAGGATAGCCACACTATCCGCTATACCATCACCGACCGCGAGGGCAATGTAGTTGTGAGCGATATCTGTGCTGAATGCGAGCTTGACCAGACCATCAGCAATGTTACCCTCTGGAACGGTAGAAAGAACCCCTACCTCTACACTATGACGGTAGAGCTTCTTGACGGCGAGACGGTTATTGATACAGTCAGCGCAAGATTTGGCTGCCGCACCTACCGAGTTGACCCCGAACTTGGCTTCTTCCTCAATGGAGAGTCCTACCCACTGCGCGGCGTATCTCGTCACCAGGACAGATGGGGCATCGGTAACGCCCTGCTCCCCGAGCATCACAAGGAGGATATCGAGCTTATCCTTGAGGTTGGCGCAACCACCATTCGTCTTGCCCACTATCAGCACGACCAGTATTTCTATGATCTTTGCGATGAAAGCGGCCTTGTAATCTGGGCGGAGATACCCTATATCTCCCAGCATATGCCTACCGCTCGCGAGAACACTATCTCTCAGATGAAGGAGCTTGTGACTCAGAACTACAACCACGCATCCATATGCATGTGGGGTCTGTCAAACGAGATTACAATGAAGGGCGATAAGGACCCCGACCTTCTTGAGAACCACAGAATTCTCAACGATCTCGTTCACGAGATGGATAAGACAAGGCTTACCACCATGGCTGCAGTATCCCCCTGCGATATCAACTCTCCCTATGTTGAAATCCCCGACCTTGTCTCCTACAACCACTACTTTGGCTGGTACGGAGGCGAGACCGATATGAACGGCCCCTGGTGTGACAACTTCCACAGGGTACATCCCAATATTCCCATCGGCTGCTCCGAGTATGGCTGCGAGGCGCTTAACTGGCATACCTCAAACCCCACACAGGGCGACTATACCGAGGAATATCAGGCGTACTACCACGAGGAGCTTATCAAGCAGCTCTTTACCCGTCCCTACATCTGGGCAACCCATGTATGGAATATGTTCGACTTCGGCGCTGACGCAAGAAGCGAGGGTGGCGAGAACGGACAGAACCACAAGGGTCTTATCACAATGGACCGCAAGTACAAGAAGGATGCCTTCTATGCTTACAAGGCGTGGCTCTCTGACGATCCCTTTGTACACCTCTCGGGCAAGAGATACATCGACAGAGTGGAGGATGTAACAAAGGTTACTGTATACTCCAACCTCCCAGAGGTCGAGCTGTTTGCCAACGGCGTGAGCCTGGGCAAGAAGAGCGCTCCCGACCACTTCTTCTATTTTGAAGTTCCCAATGTTGGCGAGACTCAGCTCAAGGCGGTAGCAGGAGAGTTCTCTGACGAGAGCGTTATCCGCAAGGTCGAGACCTTCAACGAGGAATATCGCCTTAAGGAAAAGAACTCCATAATCAATTGGTATGAGATTGATATGCCCGACGGCTACTTCTCTATCAACGATAAGCTTTCGGATATTATGGCTACCATCCGCGGTAAGATTTATGTCGGACTCTTTATGATGAAGATCATGCCCAAGAAGAACGAGAAGGTCATGGGCGGCTTTACCATCACGGATGAAATGAAGGCTATGCTCGGCGGCTTTACCATTCTTCGCCTGTCCGGTATGGTCGGCATGGTTGGCGCAACTATAACCAAGGAGATGCTCCTTGACCTTAACAAGAAGCTCAACCGTATCAAGAAGCCCAAGCCAAAGAAAAAGAAGTAATATCTATTCCCTATGGGGTAGGATGCCACGGCATCCTGCCCCTTTTCATATTCGCAATAGATGCATCGGCGGATAACCTTATTTTTCATTGGAAAGAAGGGGGCCGCGGAGCAGAGGATGAGGTGTCAACAAAGGCTCTGCACTAAATATGGCTCTATTTTTTATCCTTGCCACACACAACACCTCATCCACCGCAAGCGGTCCCCCTTCCCCCACTGGGGAAGGCTTTAAAAGTTGATTGCCTTTGGTGTGGCTAGGCTTTCTTTGCGAGTTATCCCACACGGACCGTCGTGGACGCCGGTCCCTACAATACAGAACACTGAACACTAACCACTTTATACCAAACGCTTCCTTTCCCCCTTGACAAACCACTTGGCAAGTGATAGAATGTCTAG
>JAFTRB010000179.1 GCA_017462445.1 Clostridia bacterium | reverse complement strand
TCGGGGAGGTCTTGGTGCTGACGCACTATGTTTGTCTTGCGACAAACCACCGAAAGAGCAATCTGCGGCAATCATCCTTGTGAGCAAGCTCCCAGATATGATTGCTCTTGATTATCAGTATTGTAGGGACCGGCGTCCCCGACGGTCCGTGTAAGATAACCCGGAAAGTATAGTGTTCTGTATTGTAGGGACCGGCGTCCACGACGGTCCGTGTGGGATAACCCACAGAGCAAGCCTAGCCCAACAAAGGCAAGCCACACCCCATGCCTCCCTCCGGGAGGGAGGTGGCACGAGCCTGCGAGTGACGAAGGGAGAGCGCGAAAAGCCTTGTACCCTCTCTGCAAGACCAGTCAATCAAGAGCAAGCGATATTTAAGCCTTCTCCAGTGGGATGAAAGTAAAGATATCCGCTTGCGCGTCTATCTTGGTATGAGGTGTCAACCAAAGCCTTGCACCCACAGAGCAAGCCCAGCCCGTGTCATCCTGAGCGAGCGAATGCGAGTCGAAGCTTTGCGTAGCGCAGGCGGAGCAAAGCCGAGGAACGAGGTGTCCGTATGGCAAAAAGCCTTCGGGCTAACCGTTGCTCCCTCCGTGTTGTGATTGAAGGGCTATCAAATCATTCTCCGCCAAGGTTCTCGTTAAATCTTCTTACAAGCTCCTCTGCGTATTCGCCATCGAACTCTCCCGTCCTGAGCCTTCTCGCTCCTTCGGTGGCAAGCTCGGCCCAGCTTTCTGCCTCCTTGCCAACCAGAATGGGAAAGAACAGCACCCGATTTTTCCTTGCCGCCTCTAAGTCTCCCGGGGCATCTCCGCACATTATAACATCAGAAGGGGCATACCCGTGCTGCATTAGTGCTTCGATACAGTACGCCTTGCTCCCGTCATTCTGGCTCGCAATAGTGTCGGTATGCTCAATAAGACCGCACATCTCCCATTCGTCAAGCACGGCACCGAGGTTTGCGCTTGAAACAATGGCTATATCTGCCCATTCATGCAGTGAGGCAAGAGCATCTCGGACTCCTGGGAAGGGCTGCTTTTCCTCGTCGGTCAGCTCGTCTATCGCCCTGTTAGTTGCAATGCTACAGCTTAACGCCTTTCTATATACCGTAGCATCCTCGCCGCGGCTCTCATTTTCTTTGATTTTTTCCTCCAGCGCCCTGTTGGATAGCTCCTTTGCCTCGCTTACCCACTCAAGAAACTCGTACACTCCCGGGATAGGCGTATAGCCCGCATCCACCTCGCAGAGTGCCTGAACAAGACCGCGGAAGCGGTTTATTCCCCTTGTCAGGGTGTACAGATTGATTTCGCACCATCTTTTCAGTATCGGCTCACGCCAGTCCTCAAGCCCCCATTCGGCAATCATTGCAGGGCCGAAGCATCGGTGGTGCTTGATATCCATTGTGTCCATAGCGCAGCCGTCGCTGTCCACGCATATAAGAAAATCCTTTTCTTTCCTGTGGCAGGAGAGCGCCTTGTCCATATATCTTTCTCCCATATGATCCTCCTATTCATATATAATAGTTTAACCGATTTTTTCTCTTTTTTCAACCTCGTAGGCGCAAAATCGGTAACTTGCATAATCGCCGCTTAACATAAATGTGCAATTCGCAAGAAAAAAACGAGCAAACCCCGACACAGATTTTTGATTGTGTGACAGTGATCGTTTTTATCTTCATAAAAAAGGATTGATTTAGCTTTACACCGCACCCCGTGTTAAGAAAAACGGCAGACTGACTCCTCTATTTTGGGGAAATGCAAACAATAGTATACAAAACGGCTCGGCATCAACGCCGAGCCGCTAATATTAGTTGGGGAAGGTGTATTCGGTGTTAACGAATATCGCATATTCACCACCCGATAATATCCTTACCAGGTCCTCGTTTGTTCTGATTCTCTCGCTTGTAACAATTCCCGCTCTTCCGGCAGTGTCGGTGTGGTGCCCGTCAGAGCCTGCGGTACAGCGTAGCCCCTTTTCCTCTGCCAGCCTTTTTGCGCTCTCGTTCCACTCCTCGTCGTTGCCCGCATTATATACCTCAATTCCGTCGAGCATATCAAGGCAATCCAACGGGTATGGGGAAATAACGTAGCTCCTGGCTCGGTAGGGGTGCGCCTGATAAATCAATCCGCCTGCGGAATGGACAACCTCCGCGTATTTCTCCGCGCTTGCCATCTTCAGCTCGGGATGAGCTGCAATAAGCTCCGGGGTAATTCCGTAGAGCAGAACCTCCTGCCCGTTTCCTGTATGCTCCTCAAGACCAAACAGTAAATCGAAGTCAACCTCTTTTGCATATTCAAGTCCATAGAGATAGTCCTGTCTGTATGCGTCCACAAACTCCTCCCAGGGCAAATCGCGGTCTATCCGCGTGTCTCCGTAATAGAAGTGGTTAGTAACCACCATTCCGCTGAAGCCGCGCTCCTTAAGCACCCGTATGTGGTCGCGTATGTCCGAGCCTCCAGCGCTGCAGGGGCTTGTATGTATGTGCATTTCGTATCTGTATTCTGCCATTTTTTTCTCCCAAATTACTTTTATAACATTATAGCACTGCGAGAATTTAATTACAAGTATAAAAAACAATTTTCATAAATTATTTGTTAATAGTATACAACGCCATATGCGATTTTTGTGAATAATGACAGGCTTTTTTCGAAAAATATCTTCTATATCAGCATTGACGGAAACAATAAGTTCCCCGAGGGGTATCTTTATTCAGAAAAATCAAGTCCGACGATCTTGTTAGCAAAGAAGAATTTGCCGTAGATATATTTGTTGGAGGCAGACTCGGAGAGGGTGATAACTCTTCCGTTATACCAATCCATATCCTCGCTCATGGCGGGCCCCTTTACAATACGGCTGGGGCTTGTCAGGTGATATACGGGCGCTCCGTCAAGCATCTCTCCGCTGTCGGTCGCCTCCGCCTCATCGTAAACATAGTAGGTAGAGTCGTTAAGACCGTAGGAGGTTGATAGCACGACCTGCCCGTCGGGGGTGAAGCAAACGCCCTGCACATAATCCCTCACCGCATAAATTTTTGTGGGTGTGGAGAGGTCGTTAATTGCATATCTTGTTATAATCGCCAGATATTCTCCGTCGCTCGTCTCAATTTTGTGGTCGGTATCATATCCGTTGGCAGTATCGCTGAATTCACCAACATAGAGATATTCCTCGTTTGTAAATACGAAGGAGGCGTTGTTGTTCACCTTCGTTCCCTCGCCAATGTCAACGGTGTCGCCATTCTCTGCATTAAGCAGCTCGGAGAGCGGGAAGGTGTAGATCTTGCTTCCATTTGCCAGATATACATTGCTCCCTGTAATTGCCACGCCGCCTGCGTGACCTGTGTACTTTTCTCCGCCTCTGGTCAGATAAACGAACCTATCCTCGTTCTTCTCGTTGGTGATATATATTCTTGAATTACTCTTGTCTGTCATATATCCTGCAACAATAATAGTCTCGTTCTCCTCGCTGACCGCAACGCCCTGGCAGACAAAGCCATCGTTAAGCCCGGGATTTATGCAGATATCCGCCTTGATAGAGTAATATTCTCCGTAGATAATAAACTTGGCAATGTTAAGTCCGCCCCATACAAGCAGCACCAGCGCAAGGATTGCGCACAGCGTAATAAGGGCGATTTTCCCTACAATTTTCAGTATCTTCATAACTGTCTCCTTTTATAGCCTTGGTATGTAATAAGAAAGCCATCGGGGTAGTTGCTTCAATAATCTGGGCCGGTCTTCTTATAACGCAAGACAACCTCTCACCAGCTTATCTCGACAACTATCGCCTCATGCGCTAGATCGTCCGCGGGAATACCGCTTATACGCAACGCCTCTGCAGATATGCCTGTGTGGAAGCTGAAGCCATCGGGGCATTTCTCTATTCGGGCATTAAGAGTGGCACCCGTGTTAAGTAAAACAACCTTTTCAGGCTCGCTCGGAGGGTTGGAAATAAGTATGGCGCCGGATGCAAGGCCGTTATAAAAATGTAAATAAGTCTTTCCATTCTTGCGTGTTGCAATGAACTCGTTGTATTTGATTTTGTATTCTGTGCTATCCTTTTCGTGGCACTCGGTAGCTCCGCGGAGGCGAGTGTACCAGTCGCCCACTCTTTCGACAAGCTCACGGTATTTGCCCCTTATTCTGCCAAGGCTGTCGGGGCCGACATTAAGCAGATAACTGCCACCCATAGCCATGATACGGTCAATTGAGCCTGTAAGATAGCGCACAGTGTGAAAGTCCTCTCCCTCGCGATATCCCCAGCTCTGCTCTCCCACCGAGTTGCAGGCCTCGGTCATTCTCTCAAAGCGCTTCCCCTCAATAACCGAAAGCTCTCGCTCGGGGGTAGAGAAGTCTCCCTCGCTCCAGCCCCTGTCATTTATGAAGATCCCGGGCTGCAGCTCTCTTACAAGCTCGTTCAGAGATGGGTCATAAATCTTCGGTGGAATATCCCAGAAGAAGGTGTATATCGGGCCGTAATTTGTCAACAGCTCTCTTATCTGATTTTTTACGAATTCGCGGTATTTTTCCGTGTTATGCTCGCCCTCTTTGTTAACCGACTTCCACTGATGGGTAGATGAGGGGTTAAAGCCGTATTCGTGGTGCCAATCGGGGTTGGAGTAATAGAGCGAAAGTAGCATTCCGTGCTTTTGACAGGCATCTGCCAGCATTTTAAGCACATCCCTGCCGTAGGGAGTATTCATAATATTATAGTCGGTGTATTTTGTATCCCACATACAGAAGCCGTCGTGGTGCTTGGTTGTGAAGCAAATATACTTCATTCCGGCCCTCTTCGCCAGCAGCACCCAATCCTCAGGATCATATTCGGTGGGATTGAACTCCAGGGCATATTTTTCATACTCCCCGTTAGGAATATCGTACCTGGCAATCACCTGCTCGTGTACTGCGGGGATCGAGTAAAGCCCCCAATGAATAAACATTCCAAACTTGTTTTCGTGCGTCATGGTTATCTCCTTTTTTGCTTCAGTATATCATATTATCACTTCATTTGCAAGATATACGGTGTTATTTTGAATATTTTTATATAACCCCTTTATTTTTTTGCTCCGGTTTGGTAAAATAGATATGGCTACTGCCGTAAGGAGTCTTTATGTTTAATAAATCAATTGGAAAAAATATCTGCGTGAGGCTGCTGTCTTTTGCTTTGGTTCTTATGCTTCTTGCACCCGCACTTATGCTCACTGCCGGCGCAAACAACACCGATCTGCCCGAGATACCAATAGGCTCAGCAGGCTCGGAGATCAACCCCGAGGATGGCAGTGTACCCGAGCAAAATCCCAACACGCCCCCCACCGAAGATGGCGGAAGCGGTAGTGTCGGGCTTGTGGTTGTGATAGTCATTATTGCGGTGGCCGTCTTAGGTTTAATCTGCTTGATAGGCTATGTTTTCTTTTCTAAAAAGAGAAGGGGAGAATGAAGATGAAGGCAAGAGAAATAGCGGATAGAATTCTATTGCACGAATATGTCGACCTCGGCAAGACGGTTGACCGAATATATATGGGAGATGGCGAAAGGGAGGTAACTCGCGTTGCTACCTGTATGGTTATAACACCGAGCGTCCTTCGCGCCGCTCTTGAATGGGGTGCCGAGATGATAATCACCCATGAGCCCTCCTTCCGCGGTGACTCGGAGGAATATATCGATGCCGCGCCCTATCGCTACAAGCGCGAGCTGCTGGAGCAGTCGGAAACAGTGGTCCTTCGCTGGCATGATTCTCCCCACTATGGCGATATTGACTATGTCAGCCTTGCTCTTATCAAAAGAATGAACTGGGAGGGCGAGTTCGATGGCAAATTTATCTTTACTCTCAAAACCCCCAAAACCCCTCTTGAAATTGCAAAGGATATCAGGGCTGGCTTTGGCATCAGAGAGCCGCGCATAATTGGCCGCAGGGATGGCGAGGTTAAGAAAATCGGCATCCAGCTTGGGCAGAGAGCAATGTCGGTGTTTACCGATATGCTGCACAACGATATCGACCTCACGGTAGCGGGCGAGCTTTGCGAGTGGTATTGCGGTGAGCCGATTCGTGATATGGCAGAGCTTGGAATGCAGAAATCTATAATAGTCCTGGGTCACGCAGGTAGTGAGAAGGATGCTATGGCAGATTTAGCAGACAGGATAAACGCAGAAATGGGTGAGGACGGTATAATCTCTGCCTATTTTGATTGCGGCGAGCTGTATTCATACATAGATTAGAGTGGAGTAAAAACAGCGGCTTTCAGATGCGAAAGAGCTTAAAAGGATTGCTTTAATGCTCCGACAAACCTAATACGCATACTCATATTTGCGACAAAGGCACCGCCACCAGGCGGTGCCTTTGTCTTTTTTGACTAATCCTCAACCGTTATGCTGATTCGTCCTGTGCTTGTGTGTATTAGCCCCAAATGTAATTCTCGCTACATACCCCTATGTAGTTATATCCGTAGTTATATTCTATGTTCGGAGCCGAGTAATGCGCGGTGCAAAGGTCCTCATCCGAGCCGATTATTTCGTCGATATTGAAAATGCTCTTTACTTGAAAATCTCCATCGTCAAGCGTGGGGATCTTCTTTTGCTTTCTTCCATCATAAACCTCCAATAAAGTTTTTACGTCGTTTCGTAAACCGAGCAGTGTATATCATTAATATGCCCTAACTGCGTTTTCTCCACACCTGTGGTGTGACGCCCATAAGCTGCTTGAAGCGCTGAATAAAGTTGTTATAGTCGGCAAAACCCACCTCCTCGGCAATTTCGGTTACCGTTTTCGTCGAGGTAAGCAAAAGATGCTTAGCGTTTTCTATTCGTTTATTTAGTATATATTGCTTTACAGTGCTTCCGTAGTTGGAGCGAAATATGTTGTATAGCTGACGTCTGCTGATGAAGAAGCTGTTGCATACGTCATCTACGGTAACCTTATGGATGTTATCATCTATATATCTCTTGATATACTCTGCCCGTTCATTTTCGCGATAGAAGATTGCATCGGTTGCGCAAAACTGTATGCTACAGCCGGCAATCAGCTCGGATGCCGCCTCGACCTGCGACGGTGTAAGAACGCTTACCTCCTCGTACGCAGATTTAAGACGCTCACTGTCAACACCAAGCCTTTTTGCATAGTCCTCTATGTCTATCCCTTCTCCCACCAGCCGATATTCACCAAACATGATGTAGCCAAGCAGCATATTTCGATAGTGGATTGGCATTACCGTTTCGTAAAGCCCCGCATAGCAAAGATAGGATTCTCTTTTTCCCGATGCCTGACATCTGGCGCAGCTCTCGCTGTCAGACAGCATACATCTTTCGGGATTTTCGTCATTCGAGCGCACCACCTGGCAGTATTTGCAAATCCCCGACGTTGAATGCTCGGGAAACCAGCTATAGCCCGTTACGTAATTGAATTTATCGTCATAGACGGTAATCGGAGTGCGGATAAATTCGTGAATGTATTTTAGCATTCTTTGAATTTCCCTCTCGTTGTAGTGAATATTCATTGTATTTTTCCTCTAATTTCCCAAAAACAATGTTTGTTTGCACAAATACTGCTATATTTTTATTATAGCATTGTTTTATAATTAGGTAAAGTGATGCTCTACGCCAAAAATGGCGAGAGAATTTTATGCACTTTACACAAGCATCTCCCTGCTTTAATTTTAGTATAGCACAATAAAATTGCATTTTCAAGAGGGCTATCATT
>JAFTRB010000178.1 GCA_017462445.1 Clostridia bacterium | reverse complement strand
TAAGCTGTCTTATCCCTCTGTTCATCATCGTCCTCCCAAGCAAGGTAATTTTAACCGTCCCGATATATTATAACCGCAATATGGGTAAAAGTCAACAAAAGATGGCAACAGGTGTAAAAAATAAATAATAAATGGGGCTTGACAGTTGGGCGGTGATATGCTACAATAAGAGCAAATAAACAATTTGATAGAGGCGCACTGCACGAACAGTATCACACAAATAACGCCCCCAGGCTGTGTGAGAAAGGCGTGGGTGCCGAAGTACGCATCGTGGGAAAGTGCGCGCTGGCCGATTGGACAATATCTTATCGGTTGTCGTAGAAATACGGAGAGCTATCGACTTTTTTGCTTTATCAGCATCCTTTTGGGATAGTCGTTATGCTCTGCGACTATCTTTTTTACTTTGTGCGCAGGGTGTCCTCTTGAGGAACAGGAGATAATTATGAAAAACACAATTTTTACAGGTGCGGCTACCGCAATCATTACCCCAATGCGAGAGTGTGGCGTTGACTATGAGAGCTTTGGCAGACTTATCGACTGGCAGATCGAAAACGGAATTGACGCCATTGTTGTTGCCGGAACGACCGGCGAGGCTTCCACACTCACCGACGAGGAGCATAGAGAGTGCATTCGCTTTGCCGTTGAGCGCTGCGGTGGCAGAGTTCCCGTTATTGCCGGCACAGGCTCTAACGATACCGCTTATGCGATAGACTTAACCAAATATGCCTGCGAGGTGGGCGCTGACGCCGTGCTTCTTGTTACCCCATACTACAACAAGGCTACCCAGAAGGGACTTATCGCCTCCTTCCGCGCCATTGCAGATGCATCTACCAAGCCCTGCATTCTCTACAATGTTCCTTCAAGAACAGGCTGTAACCTTCTGCCAAAAACGGTAAAGGCGCTGGCGGAGCATCCCAATATTGTAGCGATCAAGGAAGCAAGCGGAAACATCTCGCAGATTGCCGAGCTTGCAGCGCTCTGCGGCGATGATATCGACATTTATTCGGGCAACGACGACCAGATAGTTCCCATCCTTTCGCTTGGTGGCAAGGGGGTTATCTCTGTTCTGTCAAACCTTATGCCCGGCGAGACCTCCTCCATGTGCAAAATGTTCTTTAACGGGGACATTGCGGGCGCGCGCAAGCTCCAGCTTGACCTGTTGCCCCTGGTCAATGCGCTCTTCTGCGAGGTCAACCCCATTCCCGCAAAGGCGGCTATGAACGAGATGGGCTTCTGTCAGAACGATATCAGGCTCCCCTTGACCGAGATGGAGCCGGAGCATAGGGCTGAGCTTGTTAAGATTATGAGAGGACACGGGCTTATTCAGGCCTGACATATAACTGAAATATGAAGGTATTAATTAACGGAATATGCGGTCATATGGGGCGCGAGGTTGCCAGGCTTTGCGAGGAGGGATACAGAGGCGCATCCATTGCCGCAGGAGTTGACCCCAACGGCAGAGACACCGACAGCTATACCGTTTACAGCGCGGTTGAGGCACTGCCCTCCGATATTGACGCAGATGTGATAGTTGATTTCTCGCACCACTCCTGCGTCAGCGCCTTGCTTGCCTATGCGGTGGAGAACCGAATTCCCACCGTGGTGGCAACCACAGGTCACACCGAGGAGGAGCTGGAGACTATCGAAAATGCTGCGAAATATATTCCGATATTCTTCAGCGCAAACATGTCGCTGGGTGTGGCTCTGCTTGTTGAGCTTGCAAGAACGGCAGTGGCTGCTATGCCCGATGCGGATATTGAGATCGTTGAGAAGCACCACAACAGAAAGCTGGATGCTCCCAGCGGAACAGCGCTGATGCTGGCCCGCGAGATATGCGAGGTGAGAGAGGGCGCATACCCAAACCCCGGAAGATGCGGCTCGGCAAAAAGAGAAAAGAACGAGATTGGCATTCACGCTATCAGAATGGGAAATATTGTAGGTGAGCATGAGGTAATCATAGGCACAGGCACACAGACAATAACTCTGAAGCACGAGGCCCATTCGCGCGCGCTCTTCGCCGAGGGCGGACTTGCGGCGGCGGAGTTTATCATTGATATGCCCAAGGGGCTGTATGATATGAGAAGCTTGATTGGCGGCAAGGAAGCTGCGCTCAGCAAGTAAATAAAGAGGTATTTATGAGAATTGGTATATACGGATACGGCAATCTCGGCAAGGGTGTTGAGGTTGCGGTAAAAAACAATGATGACTGCGAATTGGTCGGTATTTTTACAAGACGCAACCCAAAAAGCGTGACCACGCTGACAGGTGCACCCGTGTTTTCGGCGGATAGCCTCGGGCAGTTCAAGAGCAAAATTGATGTGATAATAATCTGTGGCGGAAGCGCAACCGATTTGCCGAAGATGACGCCCGAGCTTGCCGCAAGCTTTAATGTTATAGACAGCTTTGATACCCACGCAAGGATACCCGAGCATTTTGCAAATGTAGATGCCGCCGCGAAAGAGGGCGGTAATACGGCGCTTATCAGCGGAGGCTGGGACCCGGGACTTTTCTCTATTGCCCGACTGTATGCATCGGTTGCTCTACCGAGCGGAAGGGATTATACCTTCTGGGGCAAGGGAATCAGCCAGGGGCACTCTGATGCGATAAGACGAATTGAGGGTGTGCTGGATGCAAGGCAATATACCGTACCAAGGGATTCTGCCCTTGCAAAAGTAAGAACTGGTGAGTGTCCGGAGCTTACAACGAGGGAAAAGCACGAAAGAGTGTGCTATGTGGTTGCGGAGGACGGAGCTGACAGAGAAAAAATCGAAAGAGAAATCAAGGAGATGCCCAACTATTTTGCCGACTACGATACAACCGTTAATTTTGTAACCCTCGAGGAGCTTAAGCGCGACCACGGCGGTATGCCTCACGGCGGCTCGGTAATAAGGAACGGTTTTACGGGAATTGATGGTGAAAACAGCCACACCGTAGAGTTCAAGCTTCGACTTGATTCAAACCCCGAGTTTACGGGAAGCGTGCTTGTCGCCTGCGCCAGAGCAATTTACAGAATGAACCGAAGAGGCGACTTTGGATGCAAGACTCTCTTTGATATAGCGCCCGGCGACCTTTCGATTTACAGCGCCGAGTATTTGAGAGAGCATATGCTTTAAGGAGTAAACAATTGTTGACATTAGATAGAGAGCAGATCTGCTCTAACATTTCACGCGATGCCCTGGGGGAGCTGTGCTTTGCAGGCAGAAGGGTGTCCGAATTAGCCCAAAAATATGACACGCCCCTGTACCTCTTTGACGAAGAGAGGATCAGAGAGAGGTGTCGGGTATACAAAAACGCGATGGCAAATTGCCTCCCCGGCGGGGCGAAGGTGCTGTATGCATCAAAGGCCGCTTCCTTTAAGCGTCTGTATCAGATTATGGCCGAGGAGGATATGGGAATTGATGTGGTTTCCTCGGGTGAGATATACACTGCCCTTTCTGCCGGCTATCCCCTGTCCCGCGCCTACTTCCATTCAAACAACAAAACCGACAATGATATAGCATACGCAATCGACAACGGCGTTGGCTACTTCGTTGTAGACAACGAGGAGGAGCTGCACGCTATTGATAGGATTGCAAGAGAAAAGGGCGCAGTCCCGAAGGTGCTTCTGCGTATTACTCCCGGAATTGACCCACACACATATGCGCAGGTGTCAACAGGTAAGGTGGACTCCAAGTTTGGCTCGGCTATTGAGACGGGACAGGCTATGGCTATAACCTCGCTTGCGCTCGACCTTTACAATATTGAGCTTGTCGGCTATCACTGCCATATCGGCTCGCAGGTCTTTGACTCCTCGGTCTACCTCGGTGCGGCAAGGGTTATGCTCGACTTCTGCAAGGATATGTTTATAGAATTCGGCTTTATGGCTAAGGAATTGGATATCGGCGGAGGCTATGGAGTCAGATATACCTTTGACCAGCCCGAGATCGATATTGCCGAAAACATCCGTGAGGTTGCCGAGTTTATGCTCGCTTATGCCGACGAAATTGGCATTTCCCTGCCCGAGATTGCAATGGAGCCCGGCAGGAGTATTGTAGCAGATGCAGGAATGACGGTTTATACCGTGGGTACTGTCAAGAGAATTCCCGGGTATAAAAACTATGTCTCGGTTGATGGCGGAATGACGGACAACCCAAGATTTGCCCTTTACGGCTCGCCCTATACGGTTTTGCCTGTGTATGGCCCTGTTACTGATAATGCGATGATTGCCTCGGTGGTTGGCAGATGCTGTGAGAGCGGTGATATCATTCAGGAGAATGTACCGATGCCCGAGAGCATTGGCAGAGGCGACCTTATTGCGGTGCTTACAACGGGCGCGTATAATTATTCTATGGCATCAAACTACAACCGTATTCCCCGCCCTCCCGTGGTTATGATTTCAAAAAGCGGCGACTATCTTGCGGTCAGGCGCGAGACATATGCGGATGTAGCTTCGCTTGATGTTTTGTGATTTCTTATAAAAACAAAAACTCGGGTTTTCCCGAGTTTTTTGATATAAAAAAGAGCCCGAAGGCTCTTTTTTATTAGGTTAGAAGAGTTAATTACTTCTCAACCTTGTTGTACTGAACGCCACCAATCTTGATGTACTTGGTGTCACCCTCGGTACCCTCAGCGAATGCGAACTCACCGTCATAGGACTCTGCATCCTCACCCTCGAAGGTGAAGATGATGACTTCCTTGTCGTCATCGTTCTTGGTGATTTCGTATGTGCCCTCGAACTCCTTCTCAAAGCCCAAAACGGAAGCAGTGACTGTAACCTTGTTACCATTGAACTCATAAGAAGCACCGGTTCCAACAACCTTTGCCTCATATGTGCCGGAGAGAGTCTTGCCGCAGGATGCAAGTGCGAACATGCAGCCTACAAGAAGCACGCAAACAAGAAGAGCGGAAATAATCTTTTTCATTGTGTGTAATCCTTTCTGTTTTTTAGTTACATTAAGCATTATAGCACAAAGATTTAGATTTGTCGATACCTTTTTAAAAATTTGTCAACTATTTAATAAAATTTAATTAACAGTTTGTACACATTATCGATTTGAGGTTGTTTTTGACACTCACTATTGATTTTGTATTGCTTTTATGCTACAATAATGCAAGAAAGAGAGGATATGATATGAATTACAGGTTTATGATAGGCTGCAACTATTGGGCCTCCAATGCGGGCGCAGATATGTGGAAATGCTATGACGGCGACTGTGTGCGCGAGGATCTATCCGTGCTTGCTTCCCAAGGAGTAGAATATATAAGAGTGTTTCCCAATTGGCGGGATTTTCAGCCTGTTATGCCGCTCTATGCCGGTCGAGGTGTGCTTGCAGAATACTGCCTTGAGGGTGAACGGGAGGCGACAAATCCCTACTATCTTGACGAGGGAATGCTTGATAAATTTGCCGATTTGCTTGATATATGCGATGAGTATAATATCCGTGTTATTGTCGGTCTTGTTACCGGGTGGATGAGCGGTCGGCTTTATGTTCCCTCGGCTATAAACGGGAAAAACGTGCTAACCGATACCGAGGCGCTCTATTTTGAGCAGCTATTCATTAAGGGATTTGTCCGCCGGTTTAAGGAGCGCAAGACCGTCTATGCCTGGGACCTGGGAAATGAGTGCAACTGCATGGGCGAGGCGAACAGAATTGAGGCTCTTCATTGGACCGCAACAATTGCCAACGCGATTCGCGCAGAGGACAACAGCCGTCCTATCGTATCCGGAATGCACGGACTGGAGCTTGAGTCGCAATCTCCCTGGCAGATTACCGACCAAGGAGAATGGACCGATATTTTGACTACTCACCCCTATCCCTACTGGTGCGCGCACACAAGGAACGATAAAATTCTCTCTCTACGCACATTGATGCATGCAACCGCGCAGAACAAGCTGTACACCGAGTGCAGTGGCAAGCCCTGTATGGCAGAGGAGATTGGAACTATGGGGCCAATGCTGGCCTCCGACGAGGCAGCCGCCAGCTTTATGAGAGTCAACCTTTTCTCTCTGTGGGCAAACGGCTCTGTTGGCGCGCTATGGTGGTGCGGGCATGACCAGCATATGCTGGACGCCTTCCCCTATTCTACCAATATGGTAGAGCTTGAGCTTGGGCTTTTAAGAGGTGACAGAAGTCCAAAGCCTGTCGCACAGGAGATAAAAAAATTCGGTGAAATGCTACACGGGGCTGCGCTCAAGCTCCCGGAGGCGGAATATGACGCAGTTTGTCTCCTATCCTCGGGGCAGCGGCAGTGGGGAGTTTGCTATACTACATATGTCCTTGCAAGGCAGGCCGGAATGAATGTACGCTTTGCCTATGCGGACAACGGAATTCCGGAGGCGAATACATATCTTCTGCCTTCTATAAACGGAATTACGGTTATGCATAAGGCGAGATACGAGGAACTGAAGGCTCGTGTCAGAGCCGGAGCAAGGCTTTACATCTCGATGAACAATGGCGTGCTTTCCGGGTTTGAGGACTTAACCGGTCTTAAGGTGGTTGACTCCTATGAATCGGCAGAGAAAATAAGCTTTGAGCTTGACGGAGAATGCTACTCTGTCAATAGCGAAAGACATTATGAGCTTGAGTCGGTTGGCGCCGAGGTGATTGCCTCTGACAGTATCGGCAGACCGATGCTTGCAAGAAATGTTTACGGCAAGGGCGAGGTTATATATCTTAACATTCCGCTTGAAGAGAGCCTGATCGATGGGCATAATGCCTTTGACGGAAGCTATTACAAGCTTTATAATTATATTTTCAAGGATATTATAGATAATAAGCCGATAAAGATTTGTGGCGAGGGGGTTTACTCTACCCTGCACTTTGATGGTGACAAGGCTTATGCAGTGGCTATTAACTACACCGACAAGGAGCAAGCTATTTCTATAATTGCAAACGGATATTCTCTTTCGCAGGTTATTTACGGAAGCGATAAGAGTGTTAGGGCTTATGACGCGGTTGTGTTGGAGTTTGAGAAGAAGCATAGAATAAGTTAACAATTAACACAAAAGACACCCCATACTGAGGTGTCTTTTGTGTATACAAATCGCTTGCTATAACAATGTCAAAATAGTTGTTGATGCTAAATAATATAAGTTTGATATTGCATTGTCATTATTGGAACAACAACTCCAAATTGGAGTTCAAGTAATAAACCTTAGAACTATAATGATTGCCTAAAAATATGATTCCGTCATTAACCTTCACATAAATCTGACCGTCATCATGGAATAGATTCTTATTCAAAGACTCTAATTTTACAATTTTTC
>JAFTRB010000177.1 GCA_017462445.1 Clostridia bacterium | reverse complement strand
TTGAAATTCTACGAATTTCTTCTTTTTTATGCTCTTTTTCTATCGTCGCTTGCGCCCTCCGACGTATTTATATACGCCTGTCGGTTGCAATCGGCGATTTCTGCTCTAAATCAAGCGAGCCCCAAAAGTTGCTTCGCACTATGAATTCAGCATTTACAGCTATTTTAAGCTTGAACGCCTTGATTTTGCTGAATTCCTAATGACTCAGCCCCTTTTAGCAAAATAAAAAATAACCTATTGATTAATTGATAGCTTTATGCTATAATCAAATAAAAAAACGGAGATGTTATGAGAAAATACGATATAGCAGCATATGTGTGGCCCTCCTACACAGGAGATGAGCCAAGGTCAAGAATGTTCTGGCCCGAGGGCTACGGTGAATGGCAGACGGTGAAGGTTGCAGGCCCCAAGTTTGAGGGGCATCAGTGGCCAAGAAAGCCGCTCTGGGGCTATGTAAACGAGGCAGACCCCAAAGTTATGGAGATGCAGATAGACTGTGCCACCGCGCACGGCGTAAATGTATTTATCTATGACTGGTACTGGTTCGATAGGCGTCCCTTCCTCGAGTGCTGCCTGAATAACGGCTTCCTCGGCGCCGCCAACAAGAACAAGATGAAGTTCTATCTGATGTGGGCAAACCACAATGCCAACCACCTGTGGAACAGAGAGCTGTCCGACACCGATGTGGGCGAGACGGTTATCTGGAAGGGCGGAATAAATCGCGTCGACTTTGAACAGATGTGCGAGAGGCTTATAGACAAGTATTTCGGCCTTGATAACTACTACACCATTGACGGGTGCCCCGTGTTTATGATTTATGAGCTTTCCACCTTTGTTGAGGGTATGGGAAGCCCCGAGGCTGCGGCAGATGCGCTCCTCTGGCTCAAAAGACGAGTCAAGGAAAAGGGCTTCAAGGGCATACATCTGCAGATCACCGGTCGCTCCGGCTCTACCTTGAATCTCTCCGGCGTTGACGGCGGCGAGGTCATAGACTCGGCCGATGTTATGCGGAATATGCACATCGACTCCTTCTCCCACTATCAATTCGTACATATCGCAGATATTGACCGTGATTTTGACGCGGTTATGGAGGATATCCGCCCGATTTGGGAGAGCGCGGAGGAGACCTACGGCATTCCCTACTACGCCCATGTCTCAATTGGCTGGGATAACAATCCTCGCTTCAAGAGCTTCCGCCCGGCATTATGACAAACAACACCCCCGAGCGCTTTGAGGCTGCCCTCCGCGATGCCAAGGCATACACCGACCGTATGTGCGACAGCCACCCGGAGCGCCCCGCCCTTATAACCATCAACTCCTGGAATGAATGGACAGAGTCCTCCTATCTTGAGCCTGACGACCTGTACGGCTACGGCTATCTGGAGGCAATCAGGAGAGTGTTTACCGAGGAATAATCCCCTCCCCTATACCAAGCACCGCCCTTATGCAGAGTGGTGACAGTCGGCTTTTTGCCGCTTTGGTATAGGGGATTGCTTTGTTTTTTTGCCCAAGCTATTGAAGTTAGGATAGATATGTGCTACAATAATAGTGACAGACGGAGGACTAAATGATAGATACAGTTTTAATAGATTTAGATGACACTCTTCTTGACTTCAAGGCGGATGAAAGATGGGCAATCTCCACCACACTCACCCAACTGGGAATCGAGCCAAGTGAGGATAATATCGCCCTTTACAGCAGAATAAACGACTCCTGCTGGAAGATGCTGGAGAGAGGAGAGATCAAGCTTGAGGAGCTGCTTTTTGAGAGGTTTGCAATGCTCTTTGACGCCCTTGGGATCAAGGGTGACAAGGTCCACGCGAAGAATTACTATGAAAGGCAGCTCTCCCGCGGAGGCCACCTGATCGAGGGGGCTGTGGAGCTGCTTAAGGAGCTTAAGGGCAAATACAGGCTCTTCCTTGTTTCAAACGGCGAGCCTCGCGTGCAGAGGGCAAGAATGAATGCCTCGCGGCTTTCCGGATATTTTGATGACATATTCATCTCCGCCGAGGTAGGCTACACCAAGCCGGATAGGCGCTTCTTTGACACCGTCTTTGAAAGAACGGGCGCAGTAAAGGAACGCGCTATTATAGTTGGTGACAGCCTGACATCGGACATCAAGGGGGGCGAGGTATATGGCATTCTTACCTGCCACTTCAACCCACAGGGCAAGGAAATTACGGGTGAATTCCACCCCGACTATACAATAAGGAGCCTGGGCGAATTACCCGAGCTGCTCCTCAAAATATGAAAGAGGAAAATAAAATGTACTACGGATATAAAATAAGCGACTACACTGCCTCGCTTGCCGAAAGAGCAGAGGCGGACTGCGCCGAGGTTTTCAAAAAAATAGACAGGACCGCGCTCGGCTGGTCTGCAAGGGTTCTCTCTGCCTTCCAGGAGTGTCGGGTTTCCAGTGCCGACTTCCTTGAGATAACCGGCTACGGCTACTATGACGGCGGACGTGACAAATTAGAGGAGATATATGCAAAGATTTTTGGCGCAGAGGACGCCTTGGTACGCCCCCAGCTGATGTCAGGCACCCACGCGCTATGGGTAACGCTTGGCGGTTTGCTAAAGCCGGGTGATACCCTGCTCTACATAAGCGGAGAGCCGTATGATACGCTTAAGAGCGTCATAGGTATAGATAGCCCGAGCCACAACACCCTCAAGGACTACGGGGTCAAGTACGAGCAGATAGACCTTATCGGAGACGACTTTGACCTTGAGGCAATACGGAAAAGAGTAAGCGAGAAAAATGTCAGGGTCGTTGCCATACAGCGCAGCAGAGGCTACTCCCAGAGAAGAAGCCTGACCATAGATAAGCTGGCAGAGGCAATCGCGGTTGTCAAGGAGGCGGACAAAAACGCTATCATTATGGTAGACAACTGCTACGGAGAGTTTACCGAGGACCGCGAGCCAACCGAGGTAGGCGCAGATGTGTTTGTTGGTTCAATGATGAAAAACCTGGGCGCGGGACACGCGGTAAGCGGAGGCTACTGTGTAGGCAGGCGCGATGTTATCGAGGACATAGCGGAAAGGCTAAGCTCCCCCTGCATCGGCAAATCCCTGGGCGCAAACTTCAACCAGCTCGCCTCCTTCTACAAGGGTCTGTTTATGGCGCCCACCACGGTAGCGGCTACGCTGAAGTCTATGGTATTTGCGGCAAGGCTTTTAGAGCTTGCGGGCTACACCGATGTCAGCCCAAGATATGACGAAAAGCGTACCGACATTGTACAGACCATCGATTTCCATTCCGCGGAAAAGCTGATAAAGTTCTGCAAGGGCATACAGATGGGCTCACCCGTTGAGGCATATGCCATTCCGGAGCCGGGCGAGATGCCGGGCTATCCCCACGAGGAGATTATGGCAGCAGGCACATTTGTCACGGGAGCAACCAATGAACTGTCCTGTGACGGACCTATATGCGAGCCATATACCGCATATATGCAGGGCGGCTTATGCTATGATTACGGCAAGCTCGGTGTAATGCGCGCGCTTGATGAAATGCTGGACTTAAGTTAAGAATTGTTTACATTTTTCACTATGAATAATACCTGTTATATTATTGGAGCCGGAGATTACTTTGACTCGCCAAGCCCAAGCAAGGACGATTTTGTAATCACGGCCGACGGAGGATATTCCTCCGCAATTTCACACGGGGTACGGTGTGACCTGCTCATCGGCGACCTCGACTCGCTGAAAAACGAGCCGAAGGGAGTGGAGCTTATGCGCCATCCTGTTGAGAAGGACGAGACGGACACCCATCTTTCCTATCTTGAGGGAGTCAGGCGCGGATATACGGATTTTGCCATTTACGGCGGCACAGGAGGCTCGCTCGACCACACCCTGGCAAACATTTCCCTTCTTTTACAAGCCAGAAAAAACGGACATACGATGCGCCTTTACGGCAAGGGCTGTGTCATGCTCTGCCTGATGAACGAGAGCTATAGCTTCAGCGGTCGCGTTGGCGCAAGAGTCTCGGTCTTCGCTCTTGGCGGCGAGGCAAGGGGGATAACCCTGGAGGGGCTGAAGTACAGCGGTCAGGAGCTTACCCTTACCCCCGAGTTTGCCCTGGGCGTGTCAAACGAGCTTGCTCTTCCTCGGGCAAGAGTATCGGTTGCTGATGGAGCTATCCTTCTATACATTGAAAAATAATTTTTTGAAAGGGGTGCCATAATGAAAAGCTACACTGACATTAATTATTCCTATGGAAGAGTCAAGGAATGCCTTTTGGACATTTATCTTCCTAAGGAGGGACAGTTTGATCTCTTCATCTATCTCCACGGAGGAGGACTTGTGGAGGGTGACAAGGGCTATGACGGCAAGAGGCTGGCGCGCGACCTTGTGCCCGAAGGAATTGGAGTCATAAGCGCAAACTACCGGATGTATCCAAACGCAAGGTATCCTGATTTCATTGAGGACGCAGCCGAGGCGGTCGCCTGGGCATATCAAAACCTTAAGCCCTTCCCTCTTTGCCGAAAAATCTTTGTCGGCGGCTCCAGCGCGGGTGGCTATCTTTCTATGATGCTCTGCTTCGATGAAAAATATCTTGGAAAATTCGGCATTAAGCCCACCGATATCGACGGCTATATTCACGATGCAGGACAGCCCACAGCGCATTTCAATGTCCTTGCCGAAAGAGGACTTGACGGAAGAAGGATCATAGTTGACGAGTCTGCCCCTCTCTATCACATAGGCAGGGCGGACAAATATTCTCCTATGCTCTTTATATGGTCAGATGCCGATATGCAAAATCGCCCCGAGCAGCTCGAGCTGACGGTTTCCACCCTGCGCCACTTCGGTTATGATATGGATAAGGTCGATACCCTGCTCTGCCACGGCAAGCATAACCATTACCTCTTTGATAACGAGGACGGCTCCTTTGATTTCGGCAGAATGATACTTCCCTTCCTCAAGAGCTATGGCGAGGTTGAATAATTTTCCGAAAACGCTTGACAAAGCATAGCACCGGTGCTACAATAGTATTGCCAACAGAATATAGATCAGGGGTGCCGAAAGGCTGAGATAGCTATGCTAAACCCTCTAACCTGATACGGATAATGCCGTCGTAGGGAGATTTAACATAATTTGCATATGCCAAATTATCTTCACCACGCTGTCTATTATCTGCGTGGTGAATTTTTTATTAGGAGGTCCATATGCAAAGGACAAACACAAAAAAGCTCATCGAGGCATCGCTTATGATTGCGCTTGCCACGGTTCTGAGCCTGATTAAGCTGGTAGAGATGCCCTATGGCGGCTCTATCACCATCGCATCAATGCTCCCCATCGTTATCGTTTCCTACCGCCACGGAAGCCTATGGGGTCTGGGAAGCGCACTGGTCTATGCCGCCATTCAGCAATTGACCGGGCTGAACAGTCTATCTTACTTTACAACCTGGCAGTCAATTCTGGCGGTAATCCTGCTCGACTACATAATCGCCTTTACCGTCGTCGGACTTGGCGGAGCATTCCGCAAGCTGATCAAGAACCAGGCTCTCGCTCTCACCGCGGGCGCGGTTATGGTATCCGTACTGCGATACATCAGCCATACTATCGGCGGAGCAACCGTATGGGCAGGGCTGTCAATTCCCGACTCGGCAGCGCTCATCTACTCTATCGGATATAACGCAACATATATGCTCCCCGAAACAATTATACTTGCCGCGGTTGCCTTCTACCTCGGTGATGTCATAGATTTCAGGCGAGATCTGCCCACCCGTGTCAAGAAAAGCGGCTCGGGAGCCCTCGGCTGGATGTATGCTCTCTCGGGGCTTTCCTTCCTTGTCGGGCTTATTACCTCGGTTATGCTCATTGCCCCCACCCTCCAGGAGGAGGACGGAATGTTTACCCTCGCAAGGCTTGGTGAGGCAAACTGGCTGGCTATCGGAATTGTTATGGGCGTGTGCCTGCTTCTGTCGCTTACGCTCTTCCTCTACGCCACCGTTGCGGGAAATAAGCTAAATAATAAAGGGACGGAATAATTGTGCAATTTGGATATTTTTTCGCTCCATTTTTGTATGAAATGTTTTACCAAATAATTAAATGATTAAAAACCTCGCTTTTCTCACTTGCGGAAAGCGGGGTTTTGTGCTACTATGAAAGGGTGAATGTTAAGTTAAAACCAGTTGGAGGAAATATGAAAATAAACAAGTTTTTCAGAGCGCTTTTAATGCTTATACTTACGCTCTCGCTGTGCGTGGGACTAGCCTCCTGCCTGCCCGACGAGCCGGACACGCCCGAGGTTCCCGGCGAGGGCGATACTCCAGGCGAGGGTGAAACTCCAGGCGAGGGCGATACCCCCTGCGAAGGCGAAGAGCCCGAGGAAAAAGAGCCCGAATTTGTAGAGCTTGAACAGAATGACGAAAAGAATATTATAATGACGCAGGATGGCAACTATACCTTCCAGATCGTATACGACCTCGCAGGAACTACCCCCGAGGTAAGAACCCAGCTGCTTGGGATCGTAAATTTGTTCCGTGACTGCGGAATTCCCATCTCGCTCGTTCCCGATACCGCCACCGACAGAATGGTTGACTGTGAAATCCTTGTCGGCGATGTGTCAGGCAGAGAGGGCTGCGAATATGACGGAACAACCCTCGGCAACAAGGGCTATCTTGTACAGACTATCGGTAACAAGGTTCTTATCACCGGCGGCTCACAGGAGGCTATCCTTGAGGCAATTCGCGCCTTTAAGTTTAAGGCAGGACTGTCTGCAACCACGCTCGACCTGGAAAACTGGACCGTAAAGCGTGATTTATACATCATAAGCTACGAAAAATATAACATCACAGGCATTACCGTAAACGGCAACTCGCTTGATGAATACAAGATATTAATCGAGAACCAGAGCGAGACGACCCAGGCCCTGTCGAGAGCGCTTAAGGACTCGCTTTATGTAAACGCGGGCTATGTTGTTCCCTCCGAAAGCGAGGAGAGCGAGGGACAAAAGTATATCCGCATTCGAGAGAGCGAGAGGGACGAGAGCCGCGATGGCTTTAGAATCTATGTCGAGGGAGATGACCTGATTATAGACTCTCAGTACCCCGACTACTCTCTAGAGCTTTTTGATAAGTTCTTATCGCAGGAAATTTATTACTCACGTGTTGGCGAGATCACCTTTGATGCCGAGTACGGCTTCAGCAAATATCTGCACACCGTATACTACTCCGACTTTGGCGCGGTGGGCGATGGCGTTACCGACGATTTCCTAGCGATCAAGGCTACCCACGAGAAGGCAAACGCGAACGGACAGAAGGTAAAGGCAGACGAGGGCAAGACCTATCACATGGGCGCTCATGCCGAAACCATCAATATAATGACCGACACCGACTGGACAGGCGCAACCTTTATAATTGACGACTCCAACATACAGCCAAACACCCCCGCTGCAAAAACAAATATCTTCAGCATCGTTCCCTCCCGGAGCGCTGTAAAGCTCACGGACATCAGTCCCTTGAAAAAGGGGGCGACCAACATCGGTATAGCCCTTGGCTACCCCGCCCTTGTAAAGCTCTATAATGGCAATGTAAAGCAGTATATCAGATATGGCGCTAATGCTGATGCAGGAGCGGACCAGCAGGAG
>JAFTRB010000176.1 GCA_017462445.1 Clostridia bacterium | reverse complement strand
TTTTCTCTCGTTAATTTTACTTCGGCGAGAGACCGAATTGTCAGCCGCGCTTCCAGCGCAGTCCGCAATGCAGACTCACATGCGTTCGCTAGCATATTCCGCCACGAAAGCATATGTTTATGCCACAAACGCATAACAAACTGCCGTATTATGATATCACAATATTTTGTTTTTGTCAATATCTTTTTTTGGTATTTGAAAAATAAAAAATGTATAGCTCAAAAACTCCCAATAAATTCCTTGAAAAAGTTTTTATCCACCCATTGACAAGCGGAAAAAAGGGTTGTATAATATAAGAGAAGTAAAACTTCTTTTATAAAATCCGGTTGCATCGATAAGAAAAAACAGGAGAATAAAGAAGAATACAAAAAGCAAAAGCAATACAATCAATAAAATAAAACAACAGGAGAATGCTATGAAGAAAATGAACGAGGAAAAGCTTAATATGATGCTTGAGTACATCAAGGGCTACATCCGCGAAAGGGGAGAGTCGCCCAGGTTTGCCGAGATTCTTGAGCATATGGAGATGTCCAACTCGGTGGGCTATCGCTATCTCACCACCCTGCGTGACAGGGGGCTTATCGAGTATAACGGCAGGGACACCCTGGCTGTAAAGGGACAGGAAAGGATGCGTAGCGGCTTCCGCCGTGTGCCGATTCTGGGCGCAATCCCCTGCGGACTCCCCGAGGAGCACGAGGGACTTGTCGAGGGCTATGTGGCTCTGCCCGAGGAGTGGCTCGGCGGCGATTGCTATCTGCTCCGCGCAGACGGCGACTCTATGACCGGGGCCGGCATTGATGACGGTGATTTGGTTCTCATCAGGCGAACCACGCTCTCCGAGACGGGAAGAATTATAGTCGCCCTTGTCGATGGCACAGACACCACCCTTAAGCGCTATTTCATCGATAAAAACGGCGCTCCCGTTCTCCGTGCAGAAAATCCTACCTATTCCGACATTCACCCCTTCCACGTGGCGGTGCAGGGAGTTGCCGTCAAGGTCATCAAGGATCTTCGTTGATGGGAAAGGGAGAGAAATGCCCACATATGTCGGTAATACTCGAATAAACACGCATTAAATAACAAAACGGTATGAAAGGACGGAAGCGATGAGCAATGAAAGCGGGGAGGGCAGGGTATATGCCTGCATCGACCTGAAGAGCTTTTATGCCTCGGTGGAGTGTGTGGAGCGCGGACTTGACCCCTTCACCACCAATCTCGTCGTTGCCGACCCAGACAGACAGGAGGCAACGATATGCCTCGCCATCACCCCGGCAATGAAGGCTCTCGGCATCCCAAACAGATGCAGAGTCTACGAGATACCGAAGGGCATAAAGTATATAATGGCAAAGCCGCGTATGCGCCTATATATGCAGCGCTCGGCGGAAATCTATTCAATCTATCTGCGCTATATCAGCCCCGATGATATACATGTCTATTCCATCGACGAGTGCTTCATCGATCTCACCCCTTATAAGCGCCTCTACTCCAAGACTCCGCGGGAGCTAGTGGATATGCTGATGAGCGCAATCTACACCGAGACGGGAATTCACGCCGCCGCAGGCATCGGCACCAATCTATTCCTCGCCAAGGTTGCTCTCGATATAACGGCAAAAAGATCTCCTGATTTTGTCGGTTATCTTGACGAGGAGCTGTTCAAAAGCACCGTCGCCCATCACCGCCCCATAACGGATATATGGAATGTGGGACACGGAATAGCCAGGCGACTGTCGCATATGGGGGTATACGATATGGCAGGTGTGGCAAGATTGCCGGAAAAGGCGCTATACAGAGAATTCGGGGTAAATGCCGAGTATCTCATAGACCACGCAAACGGCAGAGAGCCCTGTACAATAGCCGAGATAAAGGCGTACACACCTAGGTCCACCTCCCACACAAACAGCCAGGTTCTGTTCGAGCCCTATTCCTTTGAGAATGCCGAGATAATACTGAAGGAGATGGTAGAGACCTCGACCCTGGAGCTTATATCAGAGCATTTGGCAACCGACAGAATATCGCTCAGCATAGGCTATAATCATACGGGGAAATATGGCTCTCCCTCCTTCGAGGCGCCGCCGAGGACAGGAGGCTCAATGCGTCTGCCCGAATGCACAAACTCACTCCTGCGCCTGACCGAATACTACCTGTCCATATATAGACGCACCACCGATAGAAATACTCCCATCCGACATGTGGCAATCGGAATGGGCGAGCTGGTCGATGAGAGCCAGGTAACAATAGATATGTTCACCGATGCGAAAGCTCTGGACAGGGAGCATGCGTTGCTCACAGCTATGGTGGATGTGAAGGACCGCTTTGGCAGGAATGCGATAGTTAAGGGGATAAGCTTTGAAGAGAAGGCTACCACCCGTGCGAGAAATTTGATGATCGGTGGACACAATTCCGACTGATAATGAAAACAATTGTTTACACAAATCAATCAGCGATATGCGAATAATATATAGGGAGGGCTAATGAAACAACCAAGACAGGGACGGGCAGTCCAATTTGCCCCCTTTGCCGCGTTAAGTGGCTTTTCAGACCTTATTGATAAATGTAACGAGCAGAAGGGGCCAAGACGGGAGCTGCTCGAGGATGCCGCAGAGCAAATCAGCCTGGTGCTTTCCTCGGTAATAAAGGGGGACATGGTACGCATAACCTTCTACCGTACCGACAGATATCTGACCGTCGAGGGCACGGTGGCTTCGATAGATAGCATCTATATGCGAATGACGGTTGGCGATTATCTTATCCCCTTTAGTGATATTTTTGAAATAGAGCGCATCTGACTCTTGAAAAAGCGGCGGAAGTGTGTTACAATGCAGGATAAGTAAAACAAGCGAGGACAAAGCATATGAGACTTTTAATTATTCGCCACGGTGATCCTGACTATGCCATCGATGGCTTAACCGAGGTTGGCAAAATAGAGGCTGAGCTTCTGGCAGAGCGGCTTGCGAAGGAGGGAGTATCCGCCATTTATTGCTCCACTCTTGGCAGGGCGAGGGCAACCGCCGAGCCCACCGTAAGGCGGCTTGGACTTTCCGCCGAGTATTGCGAGTGGCTTCGCGAGTTTGATTATGCCAAGGTTTACCGTCCTTGGGAGGATGAATACAGCTGCGCCTGGGATGTCTTACCCGAATATATGGCTGCTCACCCCGATATGTATCATCCCGCCGATTGGCTTGGAAGCGATTTGATTAAAGATACAGATATTCCCATTCGTTACCCCGAGGTTTGTAAGGCTTTTGATGCTATGCTAGCAAGCCACGGCTATGTGCGTGATGGGCTTTCCTATCGGGCACTGGAGGCTAACCACGATACCGTAGCAATCTTCTGCCACTATGGGGTAACAGCCGTTCTTCTCTCACATCTGATGAATTGCTCGCCCTATTCGCTCTGGCAGCATACAGTTACTCCGCCTACATCAATTTCCATACTTCACACCGAGGAGCGAAGAGAGGGCATAGCCCATTTCCGTATGGCGGCCCTTGGCGATACCGCCCACCTCTATGCGAATGGCAGAGCGCCGTCCTTCTCCGCTCGGTTTTGCGAGTGCTTCACCGATGACACGCGGCATGACTGATATTATCCTTGAAGTACACTCTCCGCTCACAAATTCACAATGATATATTAACGGGGCTATCTCAGGCAAGCCTTTTGCGCCTAAGATAGCCCCGTGTTAAATTAAATGAACCAATTAAGTGTTAAGAAGATATTCAAGTGCGTCCTGAATATGCAGATCCCACCACTCCCAGGCGTGGCAGCCCTCGCTCTCCTCGTATGCGTGGGGGATTCCAAGCTCCTCCAGAAGCTTGTGGAAGCGCTGCGAATTGTCAAGCAGATAGTCGTCACTTCCGCACCACATATAGAGCCTTGGGAACTCGAGCCCCTTTTTGGCTCTTGCTCTGGCAATTGCAAAAACATCGTGCGCTGAGCCGGCAAGCTCCTCGGCGGAATTAAGCTCGTAGCCAAAAATTCCTCTTAGCTCGGCAAGCGAGCCGAGCCTGTCCAGCTTGGAAACATCGAGCGCGCCGGAGAGCGAAGCACAAAGACCAAAGCGCTCGGGATAGGTTAAAGCAACCTTGATTGCTCCGTATCCGCCCATTGAAAGCCCCGCAACAATATTATCCTCTCTCTTATCCGACATACCGCGGAAGAAGCTTTGACATTTTCCGGGCAGCTCATCGCCAACAAAGGTGAGATATCCGGCCCCGTTTGCCATATCGGTGTACCAGCTTCTGCCAACCCCCGGCATAACCACAGCGAGGTTGTATTTTGAGGCGTATCTTTCAATAGATGTTCTTCTCATCCATATCGAGTGGTCATCACTTAGCCCGTGCAAAAGATAAAGAGTTTTATATTCCCCTTTGGCGCTTGCCTGCATACCAATCATTGTGTTAGCGCTCTCGGGTAGCACAATATTAACCGACACTCCCATGCCCAAGGCATCCGAGTGGTATTTCATCTCAAAGAAAGCCATAAGTCCTCCAAGCTTTTTCTTTAATTATATCATATAATTCACGGCAATTCAATAGAAAAAAACAAAAAAGTCAACATCCAAGGATGCTGACTTTTTTAACACGGGTACAGTATAAACCGTAAAATGTAAATAATTAATTGCACTCGGCAACGAGAGGACCTGCCAGCTCGCTAAGGAAGAAGAGACGGCCGGGAAGAGTGGGGATAAAGCTGGAGGTGATCCAGGGGGTAGGCTCGTGACGAAGAGTCATCCACAGCGAAAGTCCCTGCCACTGCATTCCTCTGCCAAGTGTTCCGTCCGCGCCGCCTATTGCATAGTCGGCCTGAAGAATGATTCCGGGGCCGATGGTGTTTGCGCGGCAGGGAACGAGAGTTGTCCTTGACTTAAAGCTTGTAAGAGCATTCTGCTCAACGGTGAGGGGATGAATCTTTGCGCCGATTCTGTAGGGCGCAGCCTTCCACTCCTCGACGGTTGCGTAGTCAGCGGCAAAGGTGGGCTCCCAGAAGGCGATGTGGCACATTCTTCCGATACCGTATACCAGCACCAGCTTTGCGCCCTCTGCCTTAAGAGCGGCAATCTTGGCAGGATAGGTAGGAAGGTTTGCCTTGGTAGCAAAGTTGCGCTGTTCCTTGGGAACGGTCAGCTCACCGAGGGGATTGAAGAGCGCGTGCTCCATAGCATACTGGAAGGAGCCGGGGTTGTCGGACGCCAGGGTGTTACCCTCGCCATCTGCCCACTCGTCCATATTGAAGGTGTAGACATGCTCGCAGGAGATGCCCCATTCCTTAATGAAGTAAACCACCCACTTGTACATACCCATAGGGCCGACAGGGAGGATAAAGGCTACCTTCTGTCCCTTCTCCTTTGCCAGCTTGATCTGCATAGCGATCTCGTGACCCATATAGGTCTCAAACTCGCCGAGGCTGTCGCACTTGATGGGGGTAAAGCCGTCATTCCAGTGAGCCTGTCTGTCGGTCACGGTCTCGGGCTCGCCAACGCAGGCATCAATTTTATCAAAATCCCATCCGGCGGGATAGAAGCCCTCGAGGGCGCTTCCCTTAACAGTTGAATTGAAGTTCATAATATTCTCCTTTTAGTTAATAAACAAATATTTTCCGCCATTTTCGGCGCTGCTTGCAAGCAACTCGATCAGTCGCACAGAAGCATAGGCGCTTTCGCCGCTTGCCAAGTTATCCTCTCCACAGGTAAGCACCCGATAGAGATGGAGTATTTCGTTGTAGTAGCTGTCTGTCTCAATAAGCTGTGGAGCAAAGCCGCTCTCGCCCCAGGGGTGGACCCAAACCTTGTCAAGACTGCATTCAACACTCGCTTTTTCAAAGCGCGCGTGATAGCCAGCCGTGAAGCTGTTTCTGTATGACTCGTCCCAGGAGCCGTCTATAAGCACGGGAATTCCGTCAATTTCCAGATAGCTTCGTATGTACTGATACCGCGGATTGTCCTCCAGCACGGTAGCCGAGACGCGCTGCGGCTCACCCAGGATAAATCTCGCAACATCCACATCGTGAATATGCGTGTCCACAAGGCATCCGCCACACTTCTTCTTGTCATCGTGCCAGTTGTCTGCGCCCCAGCTGGGGTATACGCTGTGGCGGTGCATTGTCAGGCTGCGGAGCGCTCCAAAGCGACCGTCCTTGATGCATTCCTTGAGATAGATGTACACCGGGTCAAAGCGGCAGCACTGACCGATTGCAAGCGTGCGCCCCTCCTTTCGGGCTGTGTTAACCATCTCCAGGGCATCCTCGCTTGAAAGCGCCATTGGCTTCTCGCATAGGACGTCCTTCTTCGCCCTGAGGCATTTAACTGTCACATCCTTATGCAGGAAGGAGGGCAGACATATATCGACCAAGGATATGTCATCATCGCTGAGGAGGCGGTCAATATCGGTGTAGAGACGGACATCCTCGGGCAGAGACGAACTGTCGGCGCCGAGGTTAATATCGGTGGCTTTCCTGATTCGCTCAATGGACTTGTCACACACGGCGACGAGTCGGATGGCATAGCCCTCTTCTCTTAACCGTATGTAGGCTGCGCTGTGGAGCCTGGCAATTCCGCCGTACCCGATAATGGCTACTTTGATCTCGTTCATACAGACTCCTTAAGGAAGAAGTCTTGCAGGGCACTGTCTGCCGCTGGCAAATCTCTCGCGGAAGACCTCGGCGTACTTAACGCCGCATTGCAGCCCGTAGAAGCGGGCAAAGATTTCAATCTGCTCTACCGTATCAACGCCATCGTGGTCCTTAAGCCATACGATCTGGCTCTCGTGGCAGGCAAACATCTTGTGCTTGGTCTCCATCTGCTCGGTAATATCGACATAGATAGTGGGCACATTGTTGAGGCCTGTTGCGTTGTTCATAAGATAGATGGGAGTAACGGGGACCGCTTCGCCAAGCTCGGGCAGATAGTGGGGGCAGCTAGCCGAGAAGCTTGCATCAAAAACAAGCTTTGCCACTGCGGTGTGGTCGGGCATATAGTCGTCCTCGCCGTGAGTGATGATGAAATCGGGGCGCTCATCGCGGATAATTTTAACTATCATATCGCGCGCCTTCTTCTCGTCGTATATATCCAGGTCGTGCAGACCGCCCCAGATAACCTTTATACCGGCAACCGCGCCGGCTCTCTGTGCCTCGCCGCGGCGGAGGATGCCAAGCTCCTCGGGCATAATCACTACATGCCCCATATCTCCGTCGGACATATGGCATACCGTAACCTCATCTCCGCGCTCCTTGCACTTAACAAGCGTACCTGCGCAACAGATCTCAATATCATCGGGATGAGCGCCAATTGCAAGAACCTTCATAATAAAACTCCTTAAATAATATTAGAGAAATACTCTCTTATGTAAATTATAACAAATTACCTCTTGCAATGGAGTGTAAAATCGGTTATAATATTTATAAAATCAGCCAACGGAGAAAAAACATGAAGGATAATTTTACACGTATTGCGATAGAGGAAAGCTTTCGCGTGGAGGCTATAATCACTCTTTTCTATATGGAGCTTTCCAAGAGCTTTACCCACGAGGGCGAGAGCCATGATTTTTGGGAGATGGTCTATATTGACAAGGGCGATATGATTTGCACCGCCGATAAAAACCGCTTTATTTTGAAAAGCGGCGAGATGACCTTCCACAAGCCCGGGGAATTCCATAATCTTAGCGGTGATAACACGATATCGCCCAATGTCAGCATAATCACCTTCGAGTGCAAGAGCCCGTTGATGTCCTTTTTCGATGGCAAAATTTTCAAGCTTACAGCCGAGGAAAAGAGCCTCCTTTCGCTCCTGTTTACCGAGGGGCTTGCAACCTTCCGCCTTGAAAATGAGTCGGATCCTCTCCTGCAAAATATGGTGGAGCTGGACACCGCCCCTCTTGGAGGCGGACAAACGGTAAGAAATCTTCTTGAAATATTCCTTATTCGCTTGGCGCGAAGAACCGATGCGGTAAGCAAAAAGACCAGGCGCTCCTTCGTCATCGATGGCGTCGATATCCCCTATGAGGTCAAGGAGATTGTCGACCTCCTACGGGCAAGCGTCTACTCTCGCTTAACAATTACCGACATTGCCGAGCGCCTCGGCAGAAGTCCCAGCACCATAAAGCGCCTCTTCTCCTCCCATTTCGATAAGGGTATAATTCATTATTTCAATGACCTGAAAATTGCCGAGGCAAAGCGGCTCATACGCGAGGGCGGCTACAACTTTTCGCAGATATCCTATATGCTCTCCTTCGATAGCCCCCAGTATTTCTCCAAATGCTTTCACGCCAATACCGGTATGACTCCCTCCCAGTACCGCGACTCGATAATT
>JAFTRB010000175.1 GCA_017462445.1 Clostridia bacterium | reverse complement strand
TTTCACAGCGCATCGGCTTTTATTCTATTATATCACAAAACGGTATTATTTCTAATATGTTTTCGCATAATCACCGTCCCTAGCCCAAAAACTCGACAATAAACTCACAGTCATGCGCACGTCTCTCCACCTTTTGCCACTCGCGGCGTATTTGCGGCAATTGCGCCGTTTCGTACTATGGATAACTATCATCTGCTCGTTTGGCAATATACCGCAAGCGGTAATGCGCATAGTCGTTGTGCTTACTCCATTGCTTTGGGCGGTTTCGCAGTGCTACTGACTTCGCTACGCCCAGTCGCTAGAGCATATAACTAATCACGATGCCATCGGCCCGAGCCCGAAAGCCCGGAGAGCGCAAAAAAAGCAGTTCCTTTCAGAACTGCTTTGGCTCCCCGAACTGGGCTCGAACCAGTGACATCATGATTAACAGTCATGCGCTCTACCGACTGAGCTATCGAGGAATAGCTGGTGCACCTCCAGGGACTCGAACCCTGGACCCACTGATTAAGAGTCAGTTGCTCTACCAACTGAGCTAGAGGTGCATTTCTCTCAACGCGTTGACTATTATAGCACAAGCATTTATATTTTGCAATAGGTTTTTTATAAAAAAACAAAAAATGCAATGCAAATTATAAATATTCAAGAAAATATTGCAAATCGTGTGCGTGAGAGGGGCGGTTTAGTCCTGTTTCGGTGGAAGAGCGATGTCCTTGATTACCTCGCCTGCGATAATAAGTCCCATTATCGAGGGAACGAAGGATAGGCTGCCGGGAGTGCGGATACCTGTGGGATTTGTTGGCTGCTCGTCGGAGTAAACGACCTTCAGGCGGTTGATGCCACGCTTTCTCAGCTCGGTGCGGACCGCCCTGGCGAGAGGATCGCCGGAGGTCTTGTAGATGTCCGACACGCGGAAGCGAGTCGGGTCCAGCTTGTTACCCGCCCCCATTGCCGAAATGATTTTGCAGCCCTGACGGGTGGCGCTCTCGATAAGCAGGAGCTTTTGCCTCAGGGTATCGATGGCATCGATGACATAGGTGAAGGAGGAGAAATCGAAGAGGGGAAGTGTGTCATTGTCGAAGAAGAGCTGACGGACATCTATTCTGATATCGGGGTTGATATCCAAAAGGCGGGCTTTTGCAGCCTCCACCTTGGGCATACCCACCGTGGAATGGGTGGCGATTATTTGCCTGTTGATATTGCTTATAGACACGCGGTCGGCATCTATCAGCGTCAGCCTTCCGATGCCCGCCCGAGCCAGCGCCTCGGTGGCATATCCGCCGACACCGCCAATACCGAAGACGGCGACATGAGCGCCCTTCAGCCGTGTAATCGCTTCCTCTCCAAGCATCATCTCGGTTCTGTCTGTAAACCTCTCCATTATAACTCCTGTTTGCTGTTTTTCTTGGCGAAGTGGCACACCGTGTTAAATTAAAACGGGTGTGCCACAGATAATATGTAAACTATTGTTGACAAATAAATCAGAATTCGCCCCTTGCGATTGCCTTGATCAGGTTGAAGTCGTCATCTACAATGATAAAGTCAGCATCGTAGCCGATCTCGATTTTGCCCTTGTTGAGCCCCATAAGGGTTGCCGGGGTGGTGGATGCCATCATTACCGCATCCTCGGTGGGAATTCCCATATCTATTGCGCATCTTACGCAGTCAAACAGACAGGTCGTAGAGCCGGCGAGGTTTCCTCCCGCGGTTCTTGCCGTTCCGTTCTTAACGGTGATCGGAATACCGCCGAAGATATAATCCCCGTCGCCTACATCGGTCGCCTGAATGGAGTCGCTGATTATGGTTATATGCTCGGGGCCGTAGAGCTTGTAGAGCATTCTTACAACGCTTGGGTGGATATGTACGCCATCGGTGATGAGCTGAGCATATGCGCCGCTGTCAGCTCCTGCCGGGATAGGGCCGGGATTGCGGTGGTGAATGCCGGGCATACAGTTAAAGGTGTGTGTCAAGGATTTCGCGCCTGCGGCGAAGGCCGCCATTGCTGTGTCATAGTCGCAGGTGGTGTGTCCTATTGCCACTACCGCGGGACACTCACGGATGAAATCAAGAGCGCCCTCAACCTCCGGGGCAACTGTTACCATCTTAACATTCCTGCATTTCTTTATAAGCTTCATTGTCGGGGGAATGACATATTCTCCGTTTTGAGCGCCCTTGAGCGCGATATTAATAAAGGGACCCTCGAGGTGGAAGCCGGGAATATTTGCTCCGTGTCCCAGGGGGAGATCTATCATAGTCGCTTTTATGATATCATCGACGCTCACCGTCATTGTGGTGGGATACCAGGTGGTAATGCCGTGGGCGAGCTGCCAATCCGCCATCTCGGGTATACCGCCGACCGAGGCATCAAAGCCCATACAGCCGTGACTGTGTATATCAATAAGACCGGGGAATATTCTTGCGCCGCCGAAGTCTACGCCCTCAAGCTCGGTTTTGCCGATGCCCGCGATCGTGCCCCCGTCAACCGTTATATCGGTCAAGACACCGTTCAGTTTAACATTTTTAATAGCCTTCATATTGCCTCCGATGTTTTTTCTTTATTATACCCCAATAATAGAGGATTGTCAACACATCATTTTTGCTTTTTTGCCCTTTTATATTGAAATCCGGCATTTTTTATTGTATAATGTAAGCAATATAGCTTTGTTGCCCCCTTTTGGGGAGGAAGGAGTAGATATGCTGTCTAAGATATACAGCTCCGGTGTTTTGGGAATAGACGGCTTCCGCGTGACCGTTGAATGCAGCGCCTGGGAAAGAGTGCCGAGATTTGAGCTTGTCGGTCTGCCCGATGCGGCGGTCAAGGAGGCGAAGAACAGGGTACAGTCTGCCTGCGAGAACTCGGGATATGTGTTCCCGTCTCTCGATATAATGATAAACCTTGCCCCTGCCGATGTGAAGAAGGAGGGGACGGTCTTTGACCTCGCCATAATGTGCGCTATTCTCCAGAGCGACGGCATAATTCCTCACTCCTGTGATTTTTCCGAGAGATGCCTGGTTGGCGAATTGTCTCTTTCGGGTGATGTTCGTCCGATAAACGGAGTTCTATCGATGGCGGTCAGCGCTCGGGACGAGGGCATGAAGGAGATTTACGTACCGATGGAAAATGCAGATGAGGCTGCTATCGTGTCGGGAATTACAGTATACGGTGTCGAAAATTTGCGACAAATTGTTAACCACTTCCGCGAGGAGGAGACTATGACTCCCCACGTTCCGCAGCCGCGGCAGGGGGATGATATTCTCGCAAGAGATGTCCCCGACTTCTCGGATGTTTGCGGACAACTCAGGGCGAAAAGAGCGCTGGAGGTGGCTGCCGCGGGCGGTCATAATGTGCTGATGATAGGCCCGCCCGGTACAGGAAAGTCGATGCTTGCAAAGCGCCTGTCCTCGATTCTGCCGGATATGGATTTTGAGGAGTCGCTTGAAACAACAAAAATACATTCGGTAAGCGGTAAGCTCCGCTCGGGGCTTGTCACCGACCGACCCTTCCGCTCCCCCCACCACACGGTGAGTATGCCCGGTCTTGTAGGTGGCGGTGTCTATCCTCGTCCGGGTGAGATTTCTCTTGCTCACAACGGCGTGCTGTTTCTCGATGAGTTGCCCGAATTCTCCAAGACTGTTACCGAGTCCCTGCGCCAGCCCCTGGAGGACGGAGTGGTGACGGTAACAAGAGCGGTGGCGAAGATAACCTATCCCGCAAAGTTTATGTTGGTCTGCGCTATGAACCCCTGCCGCTGCGGTTACTTCGGCGACACGGTTCGCCGCTGCACCTGTACGCCGCAGGGAGTTGCAAAATACCTTGAAAAGGTATCCGGGCCTCTGCTTGATAGAATTGATATCGAGATCGAGCTTCCCAGCGTCTCCTATGCCGAGATCGCGGGAAAGGGTCAAAGAGGCGAGCCATCCTCCGAAATCCGCAAGAGAGTAAACGCCTCTCGCGCCTTCACGAACGAAAGGCTTCGCAAGGCGGGAGACCGGGAGGGCGTATTGAATGCAAATATGAGCAGTGATATGATGCGCCGCCATTGCGTGCTTGACGATGAGGCGCAGGAGCTGATGCGTATGGCGTTTGAGAGCCTGGGGCTTTCGGCAAGAGGACACGACAGGGTGCTCCGTGTGGCAAGGACCATAGCCGACCTGGATGGCTCGGAGCGGATAACCTCCGACCATATTTCCGAGGCTATAATGTACCGCTCGCTCGACAGAAAATACTGGAAGCGCCAGTAATATGATTGACCGAAACGCGAAGGAGAGCGAGTCTTTCCCTCGCGTTTTTCTCTGTACATTTGTATAATAATGCAAGCTCGTTGGTAAAAATAAACAAAAACACCAGGCTTTGATGGAATTATACAAGCGTAAATTTGTTGAAAAGGTAGAACTTTGTATCCAAAATGCCCAAATATTGCGCTTGCTTATTGAAATAATAAAATAATAATGATATAATGATTTCAGCAAAAAAATCTCTATGTGAAAAAGGAGTTACACATGAAGAACTTTAAGAAAATTCTCGCTGTGCTCTGCGTTCTCGCTTTGCTGGTAGTCGGTGTTACCGTCACCGTTATCGCAAGCGGCTTCGACGAGTATAGCGGCACGGTTGAGGAGCTTAATTCCAAAATAGCTCAGATAACTTCCGATGCGCTCAATGCAGACACACATATCGCGACTGCCGTTGAGTATCTTGACACCGTAGATCCTACCGACGAGGGCTATGATGAGGCGGTTGTATCGCTCAAGACCGAGATCGTCAATCGCGCGAAAACCCACATAGTTACTGCCAGAGGCGAGACCGATCTTGCCAAGAAGGTTAACGGCATCAAGAATACCGATGCTCTTCTTGCGTATATCGAGCTTGATTCCTCCGTCACCGGCTATGATGATGTTATGTCATATCTTTCCGAGCAGGTCGTATTGGTCGTAAAGGGCTATGTTGATCAGATCGAGCTTAAGTTCAACGAGGAGACCGGCTATTGGAATACCGCTGATACCACACTCCTTGTCAACAAGGTAAATTCTCTTCTCAAGGCTCATCCCGACGAGCTTGAGGCTGCGGGCGAGACCGAGCTTGAGGCTGAGTTCGAGCAGATCAAGGTTGACCTTGACGAGAAGCGCCAGGCAAACAAGGACATTGCCGAGAAGAACGCGCTTATTGAGGAATATAACTATGGCTACCTCTTTAACTACGATTTTGAGACCACTCCCGGCTTTGGCTCTGCTACCAACAAGGGTAATAACTTTGCCGACAGGCAGGTTATTGACGGAAACGGTGTTTATACCATCAAGTATACGAACCCCTCCAGCAACACCTTCGTACAGGTTCAGACTCCCGATGCCAAGAGCGGTATCGTTTGTGAGTTCGACTGGACTACCTTTGATGTTATCCCGGGTGGAAACGGATTTGGTATAGAGGGTGGCGGACAGAACAATGTCGCCGGCCAGTATGGCTATCCCTTCATGTTCGGTATTACCCCTCAGGGCGATCTCTTCCTTGAAAGAGGTAAGGCGGCGACCACTACCGTAAAGAAGGATATCGTTACCCCGGGCGAGTGGATCCACTTCGCGTATGTTTACAACCACGCGGAGCAGATGTTCTACATCTATATGGAATACGAGCTTGTAGGTCAGCATTCATCCTACACCGATGGCGCTGCTATTAACCATGTTCAGATCCGTCCTAACGCCGCTGCTACCTACGGCGAGTATTCTATGGATAACTTCCAGGTCTACAAGGGAACTGCGATCCGTACCGACGGCAAGCTCAAGAACATGAGCACTGACGAGAAGTTTGTCTTCTATTGCGATTATCTTTCTGACGATGCTAAGACCGTTCTCACCAGAAACACCGCATATACCGAGGCAACCAAGCTTATCAATAACTATTACAGTAACGGACAGTATCTCACCCAGGATCCTGTTATCATCGAGGCGATTGGCAAGTATAACTCCTTTGATTATGATGCTCTTCTTGCCGAGCTTATGAGAGTAAACCGCGACAAGTTTATCGAGCTTGTAGCCAAGTACGAGGCTATTGAGCGCAGCATGAATTCTGTTACTTCCCGTTCAGCTGTCAGCAAGGAGATTTCGGAGTTCCTCTCCACTACCGGCTCTAACATTCTGGTTGATGCCGATTATAATGCCGCAAATTCCAAGCTTCAGGCAATGGAGAAGCTGCTGGGATGTGACACAAGCGCAAGCAGCTTTGTTACCTCTATGACTCGTTTCTCCACCGCTCCTACCCTTGTTGCCAGAAGAAAGCACCTTGGCAAGGCAACTACTCTTAAGAACGACGAGGCTTATCCTCTTGACAGGACCTACTATGACTCCTGCTTCGATATAACCTATGATGACGCAGGCAATGAGATCTCCAGAACACCTATAAAGACCTATGAGGCGTTTATCGCGGCATATGAGTCCTTCGGCGCTGCAAACGAGATTCTCAAGGAGTATGAGAGGGAGGACACCGCCAAGAAGATCGTTGATATCGTTGGACTTATTTCCGACTATACCACCGAGGAGGATTGGCGCGCAAACTACGACTACATCAACAATTACATTCTCATTCTTCGTAAGACCGTAAAGGATGGCGAGAATGACGATGTATATGAGGATTACAACGAGGATTACGAGGGTCTTGACGAGGCGCTTGCAATCTATACTCCTATAAATGCCTGGTTCTACGCAGATCTCCAGAAGCAGCACATTGATATTCTGAATGAGCAGCTTGCGAATATCGCGGCTACCGATTCCTACATCGAGAAGATGGGTATGTGCTCCTTCATCACCAGATATCTTGCAAGCAATGATATCGACGAGACCTCTGCCGAGATTCAGCAGATCGTTGTAACTCACCAGACCTACCTCAACGAGCTTTCCTACAGAGAGGCAGATTATGCGGCTCTTCTTGAGCAGAATGCTCACTACTTCAACACCGTTATGGTTAAGCTCACGCTTGCTGAGGACTACAACGAGATCAAGAAGTATTATGACGAGGCATCTGTTTACTACTTCGCTCTTGATGCGACAGTAGAGGGAACTCGCGAGTATATGGATATATACGATACATATACCGACACTCTTACCATTATCAAGGAGTCCAGCGAGAAGTTCCTTGAGAGCATGGTTCTCTATAAGGCAACCGATGCTGCCGACAAAGAGGCAAAGTTCAATGCGCTTGTAACCTGCTACTCCTACAGCATCAACGCAGAGCTTTCCTTCGATGGCGTTGAGGAGGCAATGGCAGAGTTCCTTGCTGACTACAATGCTTATGTTGGCGAGGTTGATACCACTAATGGCGAGCTGAATGCAGCAGCAGGCATTATGGCTTCCTCCAGAGCGAACAGCGGAATTGCTCCCATTATTGCGGCGATTCTTGCACAGCTCGAGAACAACTAATGCCCGGGCTTCCGCCTTCAGGCATAACCGAATAAAAACAAAGAGGTATTGAGCGATCAGTACCTCTTTTTTACTATGTTGAGATTTGAAAGATAAAAGGATTGAAAAACTTCGTTTTTATCGGAACAATATCTACAATTATATTTTTTTCTTTGTTATCCATTAAATATCCAGTAATTGTATTGTGCGGAATAACTAAAAGAAGGATATCGCTTTGTGTATATGTTTATAAATTAGTAAGAACATTATTAAAAAAGATAAAAGCGGTATTGATTTTTTTATATATAAATGTTATAATGAATATGTATAATTATATTTCCTTCAAGGAGAAAACGATGAAAGCTTTCAGAAAGATTACTTTAGCGCTTATCATAGTGCTTTTGGCTATCACCTTCGTGTTTGCGTCGGTGGCGGTAGGAGAGGTGGAGTACACCGGAACCGTCGAGGAGCTTACCACGCGAGTTACTGCTGTATCGGATGCAGATGGGTATATAGCAAAGGCAACCGAGATTGATAATGTTATAGCTTACCTTGAGTCAAGCCCTGTGGACCCTGCTGCCGAGGGCTATGCTCTCCAGATGTCCCTTCTTGGGCAAGAGGCGCTGGTCTGTGCTACCGGGTATATGGAGTCTGCCGCTCAAGCCACACAGGTAGGTGACAAGTCGATCGCTCTTGATAACGCGGTTAAATATGCAAATGCCTTTGAGACTGATGCTGACGAGTATGCGGCATTTCTGGCGGAGCTTCAGCCCCTGGAGCTGGAGGTTGCCGAGGCTCTGGTTGCCGATGTGAATGTCGCGCTGGGGACTGCTCGCAACGGACTGGCTATCAATAAAGTCAAGGCGTTTCTCAAAAAGCATACTCTTAACGAGGAGCTTGACGGTTATGCCGCATTTGCCTCCGACTGGCAGGCAAAGCAGGATGCCCAGAACGCCCTTGTCAAGGAGCAGCTTAACGAATATAACAAGAACGCTGCCCTGACCGAATATGACGGCGCGCCATATAGAGAGATTGATTTCTCCGAGTCGGACCCCAAGCAGCTTTATGGCTTTACCCAGAGTGTTAACGAGACTACTACCAATTTCTTCGAAATCAGGCAGGAGCCCGACGGAAACCACTATTACTACTTCGAGTATAATACCAATGCTCACGCTTATACCAGAGTTGATCTTCCCAAGTACGAGAACGGTACTGTTATTGAGTTTGACATTACCACCTTTGGCAAGCTTCCCAAGGCGGGAATTGAGCTTGGTCATAGCTCGGTTACAGACGAGACGGGAGTAAAGAAATTCCCCGGATACGGTCATATAAGTGCGCAAGGTGTATTTACCTCCAAGACAAACAAGGTTAAATTTGATAATGTGATAGTTCCCGGCGAATGGACCAGAATCACAATGGTTTACACCACCGCAACGGGTCAGATCGATTACTACATCAACTATGAGCTTGTCGGCCACGATTTCGGTAATGCGGGCATTCTGAATCACAAGCTTAATTGCTTCCGTATCGGCTCGGTAAACAACACCGACGAGGATACCCTCTATGATGGCGAGTTTGCAATAGATAACTTCACCGTTTACCAGGGTACTACGATAAGAATATTGGATTATATCAGCAGCATGACCGATGAAGAGCGCTTTGCTTATTATTGCGGCATTCTGGCAGATCCCGATTCTGATATTAAGGACCTCAGGAGCGCTTATGAGAAGGCGGGTATTGAGATAACCAAGTATTGGGACGCGAGAAACCAGAACTATCTCACCGAGGACGAGGCTCTTAAGCTGGCTGTTGACCAATACAACGCCTTTGATTATGAGCCTGTCTACATAGCGTATCAGAAGGACAATCTTGCAAAGCTCATCGCGCTTATTGAAGATGTCAGCGGCTTGGGCAGAAGCCTTTCCAATATCAGCGAACGCTCGACGAAGATAACATTGGTCGACGAGTTTATGACCAGCAATGGACAGGATATATACAAGGGTGAGGACTCCGAGTATTCAAGCTATGTGCTTATGCTGGCAAATCTTAAGGCCTATGTTGAAGAGGACAGCGCTATCGTTCAGTTCAACGGCAAGGTTGACCGCTTCTATCTCGCCTTTAATTCAAAGGCAATGAAGCAGCATTATGACAGCTGTATATCCTTGATCGAGGGTGTAAATGTCGGTCTTAGAAACGAGAAGGGCTATGAGGCTTTTCTTGAGAGATACAACCGCTTCTTCGACCTCGACGGCGACGGGGTGGACACCTCGGCTGCCACCATTATGAAGGAGGCTATCAGCCGCGATAATTCAAGAAAGATCGTTGAGTGCATAGACTTCATCGACGAGTATACCACCACCGAGCAGTGGGAAGCGAACTTTGAGTTTATTGATAAGTATATAGTTATTGTTCGCGAGGCAACCAAGGGCGATTATGACGAGACCTATGAGGGTGTTGCCGAGGCCCTGGAGTTCTTCGAGACTATCGATGGCTACTTCTATGAGAGGCTTCAGCAGAGGCATATCGCTCATATTCAGGAGCAGCTGGATAAGTATAAGGAGTCTACAAGCTACATAGAGCGTATGGGCCTTTGCGCATATCTTGATAACTACTTCCTCGACCCCTCCAACGATATCAATCATAATGACGAGAGAATTCTTAAGTGCAAGCAGCTTCTCGAAGTATACAAGTCCGAGCTTTCCGAGAGAAAAGAGGACTACAAGTATTATCTTGAGCAGAACACGGTATTCTTCAAGAACACTGTAACCCGTATGGTTCTTGCAACCACATACAGCGAAATGCTTGAGGCGTATAACGAGGCATCAATCTATTACTACGCCATGAATGCGGGCGACGATAGCGTTACCGAAGATATTCTGGCCTTTGAAGAGGTCGGCGCAAAGATCAAGACAATTCAGGAAAACTCCAAGAGCTTCTGCGAGGCAATGGCGCTTTACGCTACCGCCGGCACAGAGGACGAGAGGTTCCTGTATCTTGTTGAGGCGACCGTGGCAAGGGAGAATGCCGAGCCTGAGGTAGAGGGCGTTGCCGAGGCAATTGCCGAGTTCGAGAAGGCTTATAACGCCTATATGGCGGATGTCGAGGGAACGAATGGCGACCTCGATGCGGCAAGCGAGATCATGGCAGCCTCCAGAGCAAACAGCGGAGTGCTTCCCATCGTGAGCGCAGTTCTTGCTATTCTTGGAATTGAGTAATACATATTTTCCCTATAAAAGGGGGGCATTCCGATGCCCCCTTTTGTTTATGAATAAGCAAAGCACCGAATACCATACGTCGGAGGGAGGAAACGGCGATAGAAAGAAAAAAACTCAAATAAAAAGGAGAAAACCGCAGGTTTTCAACCTTAGATTTTCTCCCTATACAGGCTATATAAAGCGAAATAGGTGTTACATAACGTCTATTTCGTTTTTTTCTTTCGGTTACACCGAAATGAATCAGCCCC
>JAFTRB010000174.1 GCA_017462445.1 Clostridia bacterium | reverse complement strand
TGAAATTCTACGAATTTCTTCTTTTTTATGCTCTTTTTCTATCGTCGCTTGCGCCCTCCGACGTATTTATATACGCCTGTCGGTTGCAATCGGCGATTTCTGCTCTAAATCAAGCGAGCCCCAAAAGTTGCTTCGCACTAATAATTCAGCATTTACAGCTATTTTAAGCTTGAACGCCTTGATTTTGCTGAATTCCTAATGACTCAGCCCCTTTGAATATTAGGGAAAATGTCCGTTTTTTCAGGACCGTTATGCAATTTTTGCGACCGTCAGAGTACAGTCACGCCCTCGGGAGCTGTGTATTCCACATTTATCTCGCCATTATCAAGCCTTTCCCAGCGAACTCTGACCTCGCCCGACGGAAGCATATAATAGGCCTCGGCATAGTCGATACCGGCCACAGTCTGCGGGTCGATCTCCACGGTTTTGTGGTCGATAACCTTAAGCCCGGCAAGCCTGGTCATAAGCCAACGGGAAACATCACCAAGGAAGTGGTGGTTAAGAGAGTTGGGATAGTATTCGTCGTATATACGGAATTGCTCGGGGAGGGCGGTTACACCCTCGTCTATAAGACGGGTATAGGAGGGGAACTCGGGGCGAGTGATCATATTCATAGCAAGCTCGCTCTCGTCAAAGATGCTCAGAACATGGAAGATGCAATGCATACCAATGAAGCCACAGTCAAATGCGCCCTTCTTCTGCTCTATCTGCCTCTTGAGGTGGCTGAAGGCCTGACGGCACTCGCTCGGCTCAAAGACACCGTAGTAGAGAGCGATCGCCTGGGAGGACTGGCAATCTCCCTTAACAAGCATCGTGTCAAGGTCGACCAGCTCACGGCGAACAGTCTCGCGCATATCGCGGTAAATTCCATCGGCAAAGGCTGCCTGGTGGGTGTAGCCGATGGCAGAGAACATCTCGCAGGCCTTGCGAGCCATATCCATAACCATCACGCTGTCGGTGAGGGCAAGCGGAGCATCATAGGCATCCGCGCTCTTGTTTACGGGGACCCAGTCGCCAAGGCCGATGGCTATTGTGCCGTCCTCGCTTCTTCTTGTCATTGCATATTCAAGATATCTCACCATTGCGTGAGCGCACTCCCGGGCGGCGGTTGTCGAGCCGCGGTACTTATAGAGCATATAGGGCAGATTGAAGAGCACGCTATCCCAGGTTGGTCCATTGCCCCAGGCAAAGCCCCAGCCGCCGGTGGGAACTATACCGGGGAGCGCACCCCTATCATTCTGCGCCTTGCAGATATTGCGCAGCCACTCAAGCCACATCGGCTCAAGATCGTATTGAAGTATCATCTGATCGGCGGACATAGATGCGTCACCGGTCCAGCCGTTCTTCTCACGGTGGGGGCAATCGGTGGGGAAATAGAGGAGGTTGGAGCGGTTGGCAATATCAACCATTCCAAAGAGCTTGTTCAACCGCTCGTCAGAGCAGCTGAAGCCTCCGATGGTGGCAAAATCGCCCTGGAGGGGAATGTAGGTCAAAAGCTCCTCGGTTGCCTGCTCGGGCTTAAGCCCCTCAACCCTTACATATCGGTAGCCGATGTAGGAGAAATGAGGCACATAGACATCCTCGCCCCCGGAGCAGGTGATGCGATAGGTCTGATTGTATTCCGAATAGAACTCGCGCCCCTCGCCATAGAAGCGAATATTGCGGTTTTCAAATTTGCCGTCCTTGGTTAGCTGCTCGCCGTGCCAGAGGACGATTTTCTGCCCCTTATCGCCCTTTATTTTAAGCCGCCATACACCGGCAGTATTAAGACCGAAGTCATAGATAAAGGCGCCGTCCTCGGGGAATATTTTCACAGCTTTTATCTCGTCGCGCGCAACGATTGGCTCGGCTTCGCACAGGCGCATCTCTCCCCTTGGAGGCTCGGCGTACATAGCAGGCGTCCAGCCTGCGGTATCAAGTCCGGGCTCTGCCCAGCCGTCTATCTCAAGCGAGGCGTCATAGGTCTCGCCAAGGCGAAGATCGTCAAGCAGTATAGCGGAGGGGTGGGTGAGAAAGGCTTCATCCGCATCAAAGGAAATTATTTCTTCCCCCGCCTCGATCTTTACCTCAATTGCCAGCTTGGGAGCATCTCTGTAATCGACATCGTCAAAGTTCCAGACCTTGCCTCCCGGGCAATTAAGAAAACCGTTACCAAGCATAACGCCTATAACATTCTCACCCTCGCGAAGATAGTCAGCGCAGCTATAACTGTCATAATAGATAATATCATCGGGATTTGAGATATAGGGCGCAAGATAGCCCTTTGTAATTTCAACACCGTTTACAAAGAGCTTGTAAAACCCAAGACCTGCTATAAATATCTCGGCGCTCTTTATCTCGCCATGAAGGGTAAAGCTGCGGCGCATAAGCGGTGCGGGAACACCGCATTCAAGGGTTGTGTATTCCTTTGTGGCTTTTATAAACTTCTTTTTCATCTTAGTTCTCCTTTATATCCTGAGATTTTTTCGCCCTTGTCTGGCGCTTGGTTTTCTGCTTGATTTCGGTATAGGTTGAAATGTAAAGATTTATTGTCGTTTCAATAGTTTCGCGGAGGGCGTGTCGCATTTTTTCGGGCATCGAGCGTGATCTGCGATAGAGATGAAGCATATGCAATTCGTCATCCGACAGCTCCGAGGTATCCCTCCCCAGAGGCATATCCATAAGCTCGCCCACATTGACCTTGAACCTTGCCGACAGCTCGGGGAGCATCCTCATAAAGGAGGCGGAGCGCCCGCGGCGCCAGTTGTTTACCGTCTTGTTTGGAATTCCCACAGCCCTCTCAAAGGCGGCATCACTCTCAAACTCCGACTCGATGAGCGTCAGAATTCTCGCTCTGATTTTTTCGGTGCTTTCGTTTTTCATCTTTTCCTTTTTCTCCTTCCGCCCCGGGGCGCATCAAGATAGAAGGGACGATGGCTCTCCTCCGCCCCCTTCTGTGCCTCGGGCTCTTGTGGCTTCTCGCCTCTCTTCCCCTCTCCTCTGCCCTTTACCTTCTTGGTGCTGAAGCCAAATGAACCGAGCTTCTCGCCGAGGGCAAAATACTCTCCGTGGGCATATGCCAGAAGGTTTGCTTTATCCAGGCATAGCCTGCCGCCCTCATCAAGGATTTCCTCATCCGCGCTGACTCCAACGATATCGGCAATAAAAACATCGTGAGTGCCCATCGGTATAACCTCGCTCACGCGGCATTCAAGAGCGAGAGGGCATTCGGCAATTGTGGGTGCAGAGACCTTGGAGCTTTCCACAAGTGTAAAGCCGCAGTCGGCAAGCTTGTCACGCTTTGCTCCCGTATAAATTCCAATATAGTCCACCGCCCTGGCATGACTTGCTCTGGCAAGATTTATAACAAACTCGCCGCTCTCCTTAAGCATACCGTAGGAGTGGCGCTGAGGTCGCACAGATATATATGTCTTTGGCGGATGGGTGGCCAATATCCCTGTCCAGCCGATAGTCAGAGCGTTAACAGCCTCCCCGCACTTAACCGTCACGATGACCGGTGGTAGTGGGGCTGTCAAAACGCCTGCTCCCAAATCACGCCTTCCCATCCTCGGCCTCCGGCTTCTTCAGCATTCCAAGCCAAAGCTTGGTAAGTATCCAGTCGGGTAAAAGCTTGAAGAGCAGGTGCTGGAGCTTTGTATACCAGTTTGTGACATACATCGTCTTGCCCTTTATAGATGCCTTGACGCAGCCGCGAACAACGGTGGCGCAGTCAAGCATGGGCTTCATCTCCTTAGGCTCGGTGACACTTGAACGGGCGGTAGCCTTGCCGAGGAACTCGGTGTCAACCCAGCCGGGGCAGAAGCAGGTCGCGCGAATGCCATATTTTTCAAGCTCAAAGTTGAGCGCCTTGGTATAGTGGAGAATAAATACCTTGCCCGAGGAATAAATGTTAAAGGCAGGAAGGGGGGTAAAGCAGGAGCCTGAGCCAAGCTCAATTATCCTTCCGCCCCTCTCGATATAAGGCACGGTCATATGGGTGATAAGCACAGATGCCTTGACATTGAGGTCTATCATAGCCTCCACATCGCTCTCGGGTATCTCGTCAAAGCGCCCAAAGTTGCCAAAGCCTGCGCAGTTAACAAGAAACTTTACCTGCGGTCTTTCCTCCTCCAGGGCGGAACGAACCTTATCTATGCCCTCCCTTGTTGCAAGGTCGGCGGTAATTATCTTGGCACTGACGCCAAGCTCGTCGCGCAGAGCCTCCATTCTCTCGGTGCGCCTTGCGATAAACCAAAACTCATCTATCCCCGCCGTTTTGTGCAGCTCCCTAGCAAACTGAGCGCCAATTCCGCTTGATGCTCCCGTAATAATAGCAATAGCCATAATAAATCCTCGCTTTCTGATTTTTAAGCTCAATTCTTCAATCTTTCCTTTGCGTTTAGCCGCGCGATGAATATCACGATAAAGAAAAACACTATCAAAAAAATCAAGCCGCAGCAATGCTACGACTTGATTTTAGCACAATATACGAAATTTGTAAATAGCTTTACGAATTTTTACCCTGATTTATTTTCCCTGCGAAAGAACCCTTCGCAGAATGTTCTCGACCAAAGCATAGGAATTCGCCCGGTTAATTTCCGCCCTGATGGAAGCCGAGCCCGGGAAGCCGTGAAGATAGGAGGCTATCTGCTTTCTCGCCTCCGGAACGGCAATTTTCTCCCCCTTCTGCCCGACGGATAAGGACAGCTGCGAAAGAGCCATTTCAATTATTTCCTTCCTGGTGGGTGGCGTGTACTCCCGCCCCTCGAGCGCGTGGATTATCTCGTCAAAGATAAAGGGGTTGCCAACAGCGCCGCGCCCTACGGCAATGCCGTCAGCTCCGGTATACTCAAGCATCAGCAGGGCATCCTCACCCGAGCGTATATCGCCGTTTGCGACAAGAGGAATATGTAAGCATTTCTTTACATCTCGAATGCTATCCATATCTACACTACCCGAATACATCTCGACACGGGTACGCCCGTGAAGGCAAATTATACTTGCTCCGCCCTCTTCGGCGGCAAGAGCGCACTCGGCGGCGTTGATATGCTCCCTGTCTACGCCGAGCCGCAGCTTGACAGTGACGGGAACAGGGCTTATGTCGGATACCGCCCTTACGATTTTGTATATAAGCTCGGGACTGCGCATAAGCGCGCTTCCCTCTCCGTTGCCGAATATCTTGTTAACAGGGCAGCCCATATTTATGTCAATGGAGGACGGTGGAACAAAGCCCTCGCCCGAGCCGGTGGCAAGCAGCTCCGCAGCCCGAGCCATAACATCAGGCTCCTTGCCAAAGATTTGTAGACCGACCGGTCCCTCCTCCGCCCTAATTGCTGCCAGGGTTACTGTCTTTTTATCGCCGAAGCAGACCGCCTTGGCGCTGACCATCTCTGTCACCGAATACTCGGCGCCCATTCGCCTGCATACCTGTCGCATTGCCCCGTCAGAGAAGCCTGCCATCGGCGCAAGCATAATGCCGTGACGAAGAGATATATCACCAATAGAAAAGCCCATCAGCTCTTGCGGTTATCTATCAGATAGGAGATAAAGAAGGTTATACAGGTTCCTCCAAAGGCCACTCCCAGCACCCAGCTCATAACAGTCTGTATAAGTGTGACGGGCGCGCCGGATGCCTCAAGGCTCGGCGCCATATTTCCAACGATTATCATTGCTATCAAATCAAGCACGATGATAGCCATAAACACCATTGAAATTACGCCATAGATTAACGATCTTCTTTTAATAGGCTTGCTCATTTTCTTTTCTTCCTTCTTAGTCCTTGCTAAAGCTTTCGGGCCTTACGGCATCAGGCTTACCGCCACCTGCCGATTTTCCCTTTGCCCTTTTTTACTAGAAGTATAGCACTTTTTTTCCCCTCTGTCAATAAGAGAAGAAAAAATTGACAAATGTATCATATCAAGTTCAAAAACCACACTTTCATGCACAATTCTAAAAAAGCGCGCCCTCCTTAATTGGGCGCGCTTTTTTAGAATTCGTTTTTGCTCAGCTCCAATCAAAGGGTTGTCTGCAGCTTGGGCACTTCTCCATTCCGTGCGTTATTGGCGTATTGCAATAAGGGCAAAAGAAAGCAACAGGCTCAACTATAGGCTCGGGCTCGTCCAGAGGCTCTTCGTCTTTTTGAACCGATTTAACACGGGGAGCAGATTTTACACGGCCGGATGTTTTATCAGGCAAAGCAATTACATAAAGCATTCCGGTTATACCAAGCCAAAAGCACATAGCAAAGCTGTGCACCTCCTCGTCATACCCCTTTTGAAAAGCGATTTTTTCAAATTTCTTTGCAACAACATATTGGACTATAAAAAAGACAATAATAATCACAATATACGCGAATATCAATCCTTCCATACAAAGGACCTCCTTAAATAAGTATAATGCCGAAGCACAACAGCATTATAACCTGTTTTAGGTTAAATGTCAATACCCTGAAACAGATTAAAATATAATAATGTTATTAAGGATGGAGGTAAGTATATGTACACTCGACTGCGTGATTTGAGAGAGGACAAGGATATGAACCAGACCCAAATAGCAAAAATGCTTGGAATGTCTCAAACAGGATATTCAAAGTATGAGACGGGTGAAAATGACATTCCTACAACTATTCTAATCAAGCTGGCTCGCTTTTATAATGTTAGCATAGACTATCTTCTCGGAGAAACAGACAATCCCGCAAGAAACAGTTAGATATTTATTATTGATTTTTGTGTCAATAATCTGCTCAGGGAATAATATATAATACGGAATGGTAATACGGAGCAATTCAAAACAGAATAGATAAAAATACCCCATATACAAAAATATTTGTTTTTCCTCTTGACAAATCCAAATTGCTTTGGTATAATGTTATAGCATTCTAAATACGGCGTCATAGCCAAGTGGTAAGGCAAAGGTCTGCAACACCTCTATCCCCCGGTTCAAATCCG
>JAFTRB010000173.1 GCA_017462445.1 Clostridia bacterium | reverse complement strand
GCCTGAGTCGATAGATTCAGGCTTTTTTCATTTGCCGCTCGGGGGAAGATGGATAATACCGTTCCTCTGAAGATATATGATTATTTTCATTTCCTCGCTGGCAATGTTCCATGATGTCACTGGTTTATATTTGCCGCTGGCAACTTTGCCCAGTTCGGGGAGCCATATTAGGGCAACAATTTTGCACCCTAACACAAAAGTCCTTGATTTTCAAGGGCTTTTCGTGTTTTTAGGGGTAAAAACAATCCCATTTCATCATTACACCTTTTTACCGATCTGTTGGACTTGAACCTGTGACTTTATGAAAAAGTATTGAATGAATAGTAATTTTGTGATATAATATAAAGCAAAGAAAGGAGGTTCTATGATGAGAAAAATTCTTGATAAAATGTTTGAGAACAGAAAGCTCTCTATCCTGATACCTATACTTGTTTCAGTGCTTCTATATTTGTTATTTATAATATTTGGTGTGGCGGAAGATAAAATGAATATCATAATTGCTACGCCGATAGCCTCTGTCTTTTGGTTTTTCGGTGCATTTCTTGTTGTTTATGTTCAAGTAAAAAACAAGAGCTGTCCTGAAGGTTTTTTGAACTTTGTTGAATTTGTGGCGACATTATTCTTTGGAATTTATTCGATTGTTGATGCAATATCCGTTGTGATAAGTGGCTTTCAAAACTTTACCCCGATAACTGCTGCTGGATTGCTTACGTATGCATCTATAGCTTGGGCTCATAGTAAAAGAACAAAATAAATCGGTTTTCACATGCGGTGGTTTTCACCGATAGTTCTTGTTACATTAATTAAGGTTCAAAATTGTTGGGTCAACCCATAAAGCCTAAGTCGATAGATTTAGGCTTTTTTCATATTTATGGCTATATGGGCTCGAACACATAGTGACATCGGCTTAACAGGTCATTGTTTGCTTCGCATCAATGATGTTGCGCTTTGCGCAAACGGAACATTTGTCTCATATAGGGGCAACAAAATTGCACCCTAACACAAAAGTCCATGAAAATCAAGGGCTTTTCGTGTTTTTAGGGTAAAAAACACCGTTGCAGCTTTTCCATGAACTTTATGATTTTGAACTTGTGTGTTATTTGTTTTTGCCTAAATTATTAGATTGACATTTGCAAAAAAAGTGATATAATAAAACCAAAGTGCAGTTAATTATACGTGCATAGAATCATTGCGATTTTTTAACAAAACAAAAAGCAAACGATATTATACGCGATAATCACTTTGATACGATGTGCAAAATTTTGGAGTTAAAATTTATACGATAAAAGAAGGAGAGGAAAAATGTTTGATATATTAGTGGGAACTATAATTCCTGCGCAGTTTGCTGCATCTATGATAGAACAGTTAAATCCCCATGGCTTCGAGTGTTATGAATTGAATTTTCCCTCTGAGTTTCCCGAAAATATAGTAGAGTATGCTAAAAAAATCAATGATATCAGGGAAAATGCAAAAATTTCCGCACTTTCTTATTACGACAATACCATGGGTAATCCGGAAGCTTATGAGAAGGTGAAATTTCTGATTGAAAATGCCCATCTTTTTAATTGTGACCGTGTTTGTATCTTTGCAGGCGCCGACTCTGATAAAAGTATCCCCGACAACATGCCACTTTTCAAAAAAACGTTTCAACCTCTTGCCGAACTTGGAGAAGCATTTGGTGTGAAAATAGGATTTGAAAATTGTAGCTCAGGCTGGAACGGCAAAGGTAATAATATTGCTTTTGGACCGGATGCCTGGGAGTTGATGTTCAACGAGGTTACAAGTGATGCGCTGGGATTGGAATGGGAGCCTGCGCATCAAGTGGTTAGCCTTGTTGATCCTATTGCACAATTGAGAAAGTGGGCTAAAAAGGTAGTACACGTTCACGGAAAAGACGCAACGGTAGCATGGGACATTATAAGAGAGCACGGTATAAGAGGTAGGGAGAGTTTTGCTTGGGATAGGACTCCCGGATTTGGTGATACAAATTGGGCTGATGTATTCACCATATTGCTGCAAAATGGGTTTGAGGGTGCGGTAGATATCGAAGGGTACCACGATCCTGTGCATTATGACGATATGGAATGGACGTCTCAGCTTACCGCTCTTGATTATTTAAAGCGGTGCAGAGGAGGAATGGATTATTTTCCCGGACCTACAGAATACAGAGGATTTCAAGGAAAGAGAAAAGTGTAAATATCAAGGTTCAAAATTGTTGGTGTAACACATAAAGCCTGAGTCGATAGATTCAGGCTTTTTTATATTTATGGCTATGATATACTGCAACGGGTTGCGGAGGATATACAAGGTATCGCCTTGGTGTTTTGGGGATTATTGCTCTAGTGTAGGGCAGAAATCGCTTTATTTAGCAATATCGTTATATAATCTAACAATATAATTATTGCAATGGTGAGCGGCGTATGCTAAAATAAAAGCAAGCAAGAGGATGCTTTTGATAAAAAAGGATAAAACGGAAATAATTAAGGAGATTGCTATGGAGCAGATTAAAAAAATAGATATCCACGCCCACGCTACCGCTTTCCCTCAGTATGCACCGAGGTTTGAATACAACGGCTGCACGATGCCGAGCGTTGAGACTTTGCTTGATTTTTACGAGAGGCTTAACATAGAGAAGGGCGTTTTGCTCCCCATAGTTGCCCCCGAGGCGCAGCTGCACACCATATCAAACGAGAGCTGTAAGTATATTGCGGATAGCAACCCTGATAGTTTTTTGTGGTTCTGCAATGTTGACCCGAGGGCTTATTCCAATTCCAAGGATTCCAATCTTGGATATCTGCTTGAGCATTATATGTCTCTTGGCGCCAAGGGAGTTGGTGAGATGACCTCCAACCTGTATACAGATGACCCGAAGCTTGATAACCTATTCGGCTTTTGCCAGGAGCTTGGGCTACCTGTTACTATACATATTGCGCCCGAGCCCTCGGGGTATTACGGAATAATAGACGAGCTTGGCCTGCCAAGGCTGGAAAAAATGCTGAAGAAGTATAAGAGGCTAAAAATCTTTGGTCATTCGCAATGCTTCTGGAGCGAAATCGGAGAGAATAGCGATGCGCTTCGCAATACCTACCCGAGCGGCGCGGTTAAAAACGGAAGGCTCCCCGAGCTTATGCGCAGGTATGAAAATCTTTATTGCGATTTCTCCGCAGGGAGCGGAGCGAATGCGCTGATGCGAGACAGAGAGCACGCAGGGCGCTTTATCGAGGAGTTCTCCGACAGGCTTCTCTACGGCTGTGATATATGCGCAAGGGTAAATACCTTCCCCTTCGCCTTTGACGAGTTTTTGACCTCTATGCGGATGAGCGGAGAGATTAGCGAGGAGAATTATCGCAAGCTTGTAAGGGAAAACGCAATAAGGGTATTGAAGCTATAATTTGGCGATGGCATAATGGATAATCTCGGGGACGCCAAGGGGCAGGAAATCGCTCCCCTGAGAGAAGAACAGAGGCTTTATGGAAAAGAAAAAAATAAAATTCGGCGTGCTTGGCTGTGGCAATATCGGGCGTGTTCACATAAGGGCTATCGATGAGCTTGAGGATGGCGAGCTTATAGCGGTTTGCGACAATGACGGGGGCCGTGTTAAGAAAATAGCCGAGGAATACGGCACCAAGGCATATACAAGCTATGAGGAAATGCTCCTTGACGGAGATATTGACGCTATCGCAATATGCACGCCGAGCGGAATGCATAAGGAGCAGGCGACAAGGGCCCTTCTTGCAGACAAGCATATCATACTGGAGAAGCCTATGGCGCTCACGGCTGCCGATGCAGAGGAGCTTTGCCGAAGGGCGGAAAAATCGAATAAGCTTTTAAGCGTTGTATTCCAGATGCGATTTTCAAAGGATATTCAATTTGTAAAGAGGCTGATTGAGGAGGGCTCGCTTGGAAGGCTTGTTTTATGCAATCTCTCTATGAAATATTGGCGTGATAAATCCTATTTTGAGGCTAGCCCCTGGAGAGGCACGGTTGCTATGGATGGTGGCGGTGCGCTGATGAACCAGGGAATACACGGCATAGACATTATGCATTATCTTCTCGGTGTACCGAGGGTTCTCTCCTCCAGGGTGAAAACGCTTGTTCACACTATTGAGGTTGAGGACACCGCCCTGGCTCTCTTGGAATACCCCTCGGGTGCAATAGGCACGGTGGAGGCGGCAACCTCGATTACCCCGGGCTTTGGAAGAAGGATAGAAATTCACGGCACAAGGGGCTATGCGGTTATTTCCGACCTCCACATAGAAAAGCTGTATATAGACGGGAAAATGCTTGTCGACAGGGAGGTTGCGGTGTCCTTAGGCTCGGCGTCTGACCCGACAAAAATGCAACACGGCTCCCACCTTCTGCAGTATAAGAACTTTGTCGGAGCCATAAATGGCGAGGAGGAGCTTGTATCCACCGCCCACGATGGACTTGCGGCAATAAAAACCATTGAGAGAATTTATGAGCTTTCCCCGAGGGATTAGCTATTGAAAATGTCAGCTATAAAAGAAAGGAAGGAATATGTCAGAGCTTGCGCTTTTAGGCGGTACACCTGCTATACAAAATGAGCCGAAGGATTACCTCTTTGGCTGGCCGATAATCACCGAGGAGGATGAGGAGGCAGCGCTCTATGTCATCCGCAACAATCTCTATTCAGGGATTGAGATAACCGAAAAATTCCAGGAGGAGTTTGCACTTTGGCAGGGGAGCAAATATGCCGTTGCCTACTGCAACGGAACGCTTTCATTAACTGCGGCTATGTTTGCGATAGGACTTGGAATGGGAGACGAGATAATCTGTCCGACAAAGACCTATTGGGCAAGCATTACGCAGGCTATGCAATTCGGGGCAACCCCCGTTTTCTGCAATATAGATGAAAATCTCTCCATAGATCCTGACGATATTGAGCGCTGTATAACAGAGAATACCAAGGCCATTATGGTTGTTCATTATTTCGCTTACCCTGCGGATATGGACAGAATAATGGAGATAGCAAGAAAGCACAATTTGTATGTCATTGAGGATGTTTCGCACGCCCAGGGCGGTATGTATAAGGGCAAGAGGCTTGGTAGCTTTGGAGATGTGGCGGCAATGTCGCTGATGAGCCAGAAGTCCTTTGCCGCAGGCGAGCTTGGCGTGCTTGTCACCGACCAAAGAAGGCTGTATGAGAGGGCGATGGCATATGCGCACTATGAGCGCAATAACCCGAGCTATATAACCGAGAGCGAGGAGCTGTGGGGCTACTCCAATATTGCCCTGGGTGGCTGTAAGGGCAGAGCCAATCAGCTATGCACGGCTATGGCGAGGGTTCAGCTGAAGTATTATGACGAGCGCTGCCTTGAAATCAGACGGGCAATGAATTATTTCTGGGATCTTCTTGAGGGGGTGCCGGGGATACGCGCTATCAGGGTTGACGAGTCGACGGGCTCGAATATGGCGGGCTGGTATGCTCCCCACGGCACCTATCACCCCGAGGAGCTGGGAGGTCTTTCGGTCAAGCGCTTCTGCGAGGCGGTAAGAGCCGAGGGCTTTGACAAATGCTGGGACGGTGGAAACTATTGCTTGCATACCCACAGGCTTTTCCATGACTATAATCTCTATGGCACGGAGGCACCCTCGAGGATTGCCTTTGCCGGGCGAGATGTAAGGGAGGATGATGCGCTGTGCGCCCCCTCGCTTGATAGGCTATGCTTCCAGGTTCCCTGGTTCAAGCACTTCGATAAGGAGTGGATAGAAAAATATGCCTATGCCTTCCGCAAGGTTGCCGAAAATTACCGCGAGCTTCTGCCCGGGGACACCGAGAGGGATGTGGGGGGCAGATGGTTTGGAACCGATAATGACGAGGCAAGGGGGAAATAAAGGCGGTAGGCGCCCGTTAGCGAAGGAGGGGTTATGAAAGATACGGACAGCATTCTTTTTGAGGACAGGTCCTTTCCCGTAACAATTCGTACTCACCGCGCCTCGGCGGTTGACAGCATTGAGAGCGCGAGAGAGGCCTTGCACGAGGCGATAGAGCTAAAGTATTTTTATGAGGGTGAGTCAACCCTGCTTATCGGCGAGGATACGGTTCGGGCAGAGGAGGGGGATATAATAATCATAAACCCCTACGAAATCCACGCAACCATTGATTACGGAGGACAGAGGAAGGGTAAATACTGTCTTATAATGCTTGGGCTTGACTTCTTTGATGGGATAGTCGGTGCTGATATAAATTTGCGACATACGGTTTTCGGCAAATGTGCCAGGTTCAAAACACAGATACGGGGGAACCTTCGTATGCAGGAGCTTATGGAGCGGATAATGCAAGAAAAGGATGAGGCTATGCCTGCGTCAAGGCTGGCAATAATAGGCCTCATATCCGAGCTTTTTGCTATCCTTTTAAGAGAGGGAATTGAGGAGGGGGAGATAACCTCGGGTGCGGAAATGCAGAGATATTATCCCGTAATCGAGCCTGCTATCAGAATGATACGCGATGAGTATTCTTCGGGGCGCTTAAGCATTGATAGTCTGGCATCGGTATGTAATATAAGCAGGTATCATTTCTGCCGTATATTCAAGGCGGCAACCGGTCAGAGCGCGATCAATTATCTTAATTCTTACAGGCTTAGGATTGCAAGCAATATGCTGAGAAGCACGAACAAATCGGTTAATGAAATTGCGCTTCTCTCGGGCTTTGAGGATGTGAGCTATTTCTGCAGGCTTTATAGGCGAGAGCTTGGAGTGACACCGAGGAGCTATAGAGAGGGAGCCGATAGCTAGGCTCAGAGCTACGATAACCCTGTGCTGATTGGAGGTAATCAGGAAAAATATATCAGGCCTGCCCGGGCGCTCGGGCAGGCCTTTCTATATAAGTCGGTATTGCATTTGGTAGAGATAAGTGATATAATCAAGGAGGGCGCGAGGCCCGATTGAGCTTTGGCTTGATTGGAAAATGCGCTTGCATATAATGTATATTTAATTCTGCGGTCGCAGGATTGCAATAAGGGGGAAAATGTTGAAGATTGGGGAACGGAAATGCTATTGCCAATATGATAGAGGGGTATCCTTCGAGGATGCCGTAGGCGGACTCAGGATCTATATTCCCACAGCTGTGGGGTATGTAAACTACAACCTTGTCCACACGGTTAGCGCCGGGAGGAATGCGGATATCTGGAGGCTTGGCAAGGCGTATTGGGTAGATGACAGCTTTGATAAGAAAAAGGAGCTGACACCCGATGGGGCTGAATGGGATATGGCGCTAAGGCTTGAGGGACGGTGCGATTTTGTCGGTGGCTTCGCCCACGGCGACGAGCATTTTTCCGCAATAAAAGCAAAAAAAGATGGGGTGGATGCCGACATTGAGTCGCTTGTTGACAGGGTGGCGTTCGATGAAATGCAGATTTGTGTGGAGTCGGTGGGATATGACCCGAATGAGCCTTCCGTTGCCGTGCTTAAGCACAGCAAGGAGTATATTATAAATGCCGAGGGGGTAGCCCTTTTGCAGAAGGTAGAGTGGCTTGGCGACTACCGCCTCTGCTCCTCCTATATGGCGATGATGCCGCCGCTTAAGACCTTGACCGACCGTGTATATACCGATGTTGACAGCGAGCCACGGGTTGCCATTGAGAGCTACGGCCTGGTGGCAGGGGCAAGGTCGGCTTGCGTGTATGGCGAGGAGAGCGGCGTTCGCTTCTCTATGTCCGTGCCTACCTACCCGAGCCTTGTGGGGGGAGATGCATTCCTCTTGACCGACAACCGCGGAGGCAGATATAACAAGATGTATTTTGTTATTTGTAATGGCGCCGATGTGAAGGCGGGCAATGTGTGGCAGACCGAAACAAGATATTCCATAGATGTCAACTAATATTTACACTACTCGCTGCAAATTGCTGTTGAATGATATTCAAGCCTTGGAATTTGGGAAGGGCTGTGGACAAACTGCGGCGGTGTGCTATAATTGATATATCAAATCTACGGGAGGATTGGATCGTGGAAAACAATTTTGGCGAATTTTTGAAAATGAAGCGCCAACAAAAGGGCTTAACCCAAAGGGAGCTTGCGCAAATGCTGTTTGTCTCGGAGTCTGCGGTAAGCAAATGGGAGGGAAATGCTGCCAGACCTGATATATCACTCTTGCCAAGGCTTGCGCAGATACTTGAAGTTACCGAGCATGAGCTGATAACCGCAAGTGTAGACGAGGGGGCACGAAGCGAAAAGGCGCAGGCAAGGAAATGGCGCGCGCTATCGCTCTTTTGGGATTTGTTCTTCTATATTGGGTATGGGGTAGCGCTCCTGACCTGCTTTATTTGCAATCTGGCGGTAAATCGCACCCTATCTTGGTTTTGGATCGTACTTTCTGCGCTGGCTCTTGCCTTTTCCTTTACCAATTTGCCGAAGCTTCTGAATAAAAACAGACTGGTGCTTCTCCCCCTTATAGAATATTTGGCGCTTGTCGTTCTTCTTGGAGTGTGCTGTATTTATACCTCGGGGAGCTGGTTCTGGGTGGCGGTGATTTCTGTGCTGGTTGGGCTTGTTTACATATTTGCTCCGATTTACATAGCCTGCCTTGATATATTTAAGTCTGTTCGTAAATGGAATGATTTTCTTTCAATTGCCGTCGATTTTATCGCAACTAACATTTTACTTATTGTAATTAATTGGTTTACCGTTTCAAACGGATATGCCGGAGGCTGGTGGTATTTTACCATAGCCCTTCCCATCCTGGCAGTGGTATATGCAATCCTGAATATCCTGCTTTCTGTAAGACTGTTGCGGATAAACGGTTTTTTCAAGACGGGCATTATTCTCTTTTTGATTAACTGCTTCCTGTATCTGCCCCCGATGCTTATCAGGTTGGATGATCCTGCTCTGCAAAAGGAGCTTGACCAGGCAAATATCCTTAAGGCAGATTTCTCGGTGTGGGCGGTGGACAAAACGCTTGAAAACAATATACACCTGATCGTTGCCCTGGCTCTTTTGGCTTTGGCGGTTGTATTTCTTCTGGTTGGCGCTATCCGCGAAAGGTCAGGCGCGAGCGAGTTGGAAAAATAAGATTATTAGCCTTTCCGAGCATTCTTGGACAGGCTTTTCTCTTTGCCCTTTTGGTGTGAGTTGGTTGACAGAGAAAAGTATTTGTGCTACAATTGAACAAGACGGAGGCGTTTAATAAAATGGATATGTTTAATAAAACTAAGGAATATGTTATCGGGCTGAGAAGGGAAATACATATGTATCCCGAGGTGGATTTTGATCTGCCCGTGACCGTGGCTCTTGTAAAAAGGGAGCTGGAGACTTATGGAATTCCATATACCGAGGAGTATGGCGAGGGGAGCGTTGTCGGATACATCAATCCCGAGAAGGCCGGCTTTACCATTGCCTTAAGGGCGGATATGGATGCTCTCAGAATGAACGAAAAGGTGGATACTCCCTACAAATCCAAAAGAGAGGGATTTATGCACGCCTGCGGTCACGATGCCCACACCGCAATACTGCTTGGTGTAGCCAGGGTGCTGAAGGGGATGGAGAACCAGCTTGCCTGTAAGGTAAAGCTCCTGTTTCAGCCCAGCGAGGAGGGAATGCGAAGCGGCGCCCGTATGATGGTTGACAACGGTGTCCTTGATGATGTGGATATTATTTTTGGCCAGCACGTCACCAATTCGCTTAAGAGTGGTGTAATGGGAGTATGCCCGGGCGAGTCCCAGGCAACCAGCAGGCATTTCAAGATTGAAATTGTAGGCAGGAGCGCCCACGCCGCTCAGCCTCACACAGGCATTGATGCCTTGGCTGTGGCGGTCCGCCTTTACAATGATATTCAGCTGGTTTTGAACCGCGAGATTGCTCCTATGGAGAGGCGCCTTTGCTCCATAGGCACCCTGAATGCCGGCACAACCCATAATGTTGTGGCTGGAGGGGCGACTATGACGGGTACAATTCGCACCTTCTCCCGCTCTGTCAGCGAGTATATCTGGGGTAGAATCGAGCAGATTGCAAGCAGCCTTTCCGCCGAGACAGGTGCTACCATCACTACCTATGGACCGCTGAAATCCGACTCGGTTTATAATAACCCCTATCTTTCTGAGCTTGTTATCGAGTCACTAAAGAGGGCGAACGGTGAGGAAAATGTAGCCCCATTCCCCTGCATGATGAGCTCGGAGGACTTCGCCCATTATGCGAGGGTTATCCCGGGAGTGTTCTTCAGGCTTGGAACGGGGGATGCCGAAAGGGGAATTACCGCATCGGCGCATCACAATGACTTTGACATCAGCGAGGATGCCTTGATTTCGGGAGTTCGCGCAATGGTTCAGCTTGTCCTCGATTACCAGGGCGGAGTGGATATGGACAGAGCCCGCCTGTCGGATACAAGAGAGGGATAATGGAGTAAGGATGAAAAGCAATAGAACAATTGGAGTGCTTTTTGCCATATTGGCGGCGGCTCTTTATGCAATTAACTCACCGTTTTCATAGCTTTTGCTGGATTATATGCCGCCCACGCTTATGGCAGGGGTTCTGTACATAGGAGCAGGTCTTGGAATGGCGGTGGTTGCTCTTGTTCGTCGCGCTACCTCAAAAAAGCCAATAGAGGAGAAAATCGGCAGGGCGGATTTGCCCTACACCGTTGCTATGATAGTTTTGGATATTGCGGCACCGATTTTTCTGCTTTTGGGGCTGTCCGGCACCACTGCCGCAAATGCCTCGCTCTTAAATAATTTTGAAATCGTGGCAATCGCTCTTATTTCTCTTATGGTTTTCAAGGAGAGAATAAGCGGAAGGCTCTGGGTGGGAATAGTATTTGTTACCCTATCCTGCGCCCTTTTGTCCTTTGAGGATATCTCCAGCCTCAGGTTCTCCTTTGGCTCGTTGTTTATCCTTCTTGCGTGTGTTTGTTGGGGCATTGAGAATAACTGCACAAGAAAGCTCTCGGCGAAAGATCCCTTGGAAATCGTGCTGCTAAAAGGCATATTCTCAGGACTTGGCTCTGTTATCATAGGTTTATGCATT
>JAFTRB010000172.1 GCA_017462445.1 Clostridia bacterium | reverse complement strand
CTACGACGATGTAATGAATCAGCAAAGAAAGGTTATCTACGCTCAGCGCAGGGAGGTTCTTTTCGAGGATAGCATCGAGGATACGATAAAGAAGATGATCGAGGGCTCGGTCAGCGCAATGTTCGAGCTTTGCTTCGGATCTGAGAACCCCGAGGAGTGGAACTTCCGCGAGTTTGTCTCTCATTACTACGGTCATCTGGTTGATAGCCACGGCTTTAACTACACGCCCGAGGAGCTTAAGAATATTGATAAGGACGCTTGGCGTCAGGAGCTTATCGATGAGGCTCTACGCATCTGGAGAAGCAAGGATGAGCTGTTCCGCGACACACCCGAGAGAAGCATGCGCGAGCTTGAGAAAAAGCTTCTTCTTATGACGGTTGATATGAAGTGGATGGACCACCTTGAGGCGCTTGATGAGCTAAGGGAGTATGTTGGGCTTAATGCCTATGCTCAGCGAGACCCCGTCTCCATCTACCGTCTTGAAAGCTCGGAGATGTTCGATGCGATGATCGATGAAATAAAAGAAGAGACTGTGCAGAAGATTCTGTCGGTAGATATCCGCCGCGAATCAACACAGCGCGAGCAGGTTGCCAAGGTTACAAGCGAGGGCTTTGTCGGTGGCGAGAAAAAGGTGGCAAGAAAGCCTGTCAAGGCGGCTGTTACCGTTGGAAGAAATGACCCCTGCCCCTGTGGCAGCGGAAAGAAATACAAGAGGTGCTGCGGTCTGAACGACTAAGGCAAAAGGAATGATACTATGGGCTTTGGAACTCTGTTTATAGGCTATTTCCTATTACTGAATATTACTATGCCGGGCATTAGCGATATTATCGCCGCCCTGGTTATGCTGCTTGGACTTTACAGGCTCAAGGGAGTGAATGGCAAATTCAAGGCAGGCTTCTATATCGTTTGTGTCTTCACCGCCTATGCCCTCTTCGAGCTTGTAATCTGGGGGCTTGATATCATGAAGCTGATTGATGTCACCGGAATGCTCCCCTACACCGGTATGCTCCGTAGCCTGTTTGTAGCGGCGCTTTCGATTGCCATTCTGTCCGGAATCCACGATGTGGCGAAGGAGGTAGAGCTTGAAAGACTACCAAGGCGAGCTACGGCAATGATTTATCTGTCTGCCATAGTGTTCGGTATTGCGATACTTATGGAGGCACCGGTCTTTACCGCCTGGAGCCCGATGTTCTACTCTGTTATGGCACTGATAGCCATACTGGGCTCGTTTGTGGTTATCATCATCAATTTAACGATAATCTACACCGCATACGCAAGAATCTGTATGCCGGGCGAGGAAAAACGAAAGGGCGGAGGCTCGGGCAAGGGCGGTGGCTTCGTCGAGTCCTTCAGGCGAAGAAGAGCCGAAAAGGAGGCGGAGGACGCAGAATATCTTGCCGAGGAGGCAAGAAAACGTGCCGAGAGAAGGAGTGGCAAGAAATGAAGGAGCTATTTACCAAAAAGCATTACACGGCTGTTATAGTCTCCCTCGTCTTTATCTGCAATCCAAACTTTCACACCGTTGATATTCTCCCAGACTTTATCGGATACCTTATGATGGCGCTGGCAATCGGACACGCGGCAGATATTGCTCCCTACTTCCAGGAGATGAGAACCGCGCTGTTCAGGCTTACGCTGATCACCTTCTTGAAAATGCCTGCGACGCTTGT
>JAFTRB010000171.1 GCA_017462445.1 Clostridia bacterium | reverse complement strand
GTCGCCCGAGCCTGTGGTGAGATCGCAGAGCGAGCCGATGAGGTCGGTGAGCTGACGGGGTGTTGTACCCTCGGAAGCCATCTGTCCTACAAGGCTGCCATCCTTCTCGGTGATCTTGCTCTTGATAGCCTCCTTAAGAGCCTCGCCTGAAAGCTCTGCAAAGTCGTTATCTGCATGATACTTAAGCTTAAGCTCGTTGGGTGTTCCCTCAAGACCTGAGGTATATGCGGGAGATACAACGGGATCTGCAAGCTCCCAGATCTTACCTACGGGATCCTTGAAGGCGCCATCTCCGTAAACCATAACCTCAACATGCTTGCCGGTTGCCTCGAAAATTCTTGCCTGAATAGCATCAACAACGGGCTGGCAATTTCTGGGGAAGAGCTTAACCTGGTCCTCGGTGGCCTTGTTCGAGCCAAGCAGACCGTACTGCTCATTGTAGCCGCTACCATTAACGGGCGATGTAAGGATCTCGTCAAGACCGTAAACGATCTCTGCGCCGGCAGCGCGGAGGAGTCTCTTTGTTCTTACTCTTGTATGAATGTCACAGTTAAGCACATTTTTGGTATAGGAGAGAACCGCTCTTGGGTCGTTAGCGAAAATGATCTCCGCCTCGGCGCCGCACTCCTCGATCAGGGTTTTGTAGTAGTCGACATAGTCCACACCGGTAAAGCGGTGAACACCGTATCCGAAAAGCTCGCGGTACTTGGCAAGGTCAAGAACATCGGAGTAGGGGTTGATGCCCTTCTCGTCAAGCATATCCAGTGAGATGAGATGGTTTCCAACCTCGTCGGAGGGATAGGATAGCATAAGAACGATCTTCTTAGCGCCCTTGGCAATTCCGCGAAGGCAGATTGCAAAGCGGTTTCTGGATAAAATAGGGAAGATAACTCCCACGGTCTCGCCACCGAACTTAGCCTTAACATCTGCTGCTATATCATCAACAGATGCGTAGTTGCCCTGCGCGCGTGCTACAATAGCCTCGGTCATGGCTATTATGTCACGATTGCGGATTTCGTAGCCCTCCTCCTTCGCTGCAACGAGGATAGACTCGGTTACGATATCAACAATGTTGTCACCGCTGCGGATAATGGGCGCGCGAACACCGCGAGAAACTGTACCGACCATACGACTCATAGTATTACACTCCTTTTTTCCACGGAATTGACCCCGTGAAACAGTAATAAATTTTTACCACAGTTCATTATATCACAAAACATCTGTCTTGTAAAGAATTATTTTGAGAAAAATTCTCTGATTTTAATATTTTTTTGAATTTCAATAAAAAGCGCATTAATCAGGAAATAATTTTTTTCTAAAATGCTAAAAAATAAACTGATATTTGTTGAAATGTTAATAATATTTTTATATAATAAAGAAAAAGGAGTGTAATATTATGAGTACAGTTTATTTTACCAAAAGCATAACGCCCGAGGCCGCTCTTTCGCTATTTGAGCTGGTCGGTAGGGAATTGCCCGGCAGAGTGGCGGTTTAGGTTCACTCTGGCGAGGTAGGAAACCAGAATTTTATTCGCCCCGAGTTCTGGCAGCCCGTTGTTGATAGGGTTAAGGGGACAATAGTGGAATGTAATACCGCCTATGAGGGCGCGAGGAATACAACAGAGCGGCATAAGCGCACGATGGATCAGCACGGCTGGACATCTCTCTTCAAGGTAGATATACTGGATGCCGAGGGGGAGGATCTGGAGCTTGACATTCCGCTTGGCAAAGTGATAAAGAAAAACTATGTCGGCAAGGAGATAAGAAATTATGACAGCCTCCTTGTTCTCTCTCACTTCAAGGGGCATCCTATGGGTGGCTTTGGCGGCGCGCTGAAGCAGCTCTCGATCGGACTTGCCTCCTCATTTGGCAAGCAATATATCCACGGAGCAGGGGACCCCGACAGGTTCTGGGATTCCGACCACGACGATTTTCTTCGCTCTATGGCTGATGCGGCATCATCTGTAACACAGATGTTTGGCGAGAGAATAGTGTATATCAATGTTATGAAGAATATGTCTGTCGATTGCGATTGCTGCGCTGTTGCCGAGGACCCCTGTATGGCGGATATAGGTATTCTGGCGTCAACCGACCCCGTAGCTCTTGACCGAGCCTGCCTGGACCTGGTCTATGCCTCGGATGACCCGGGCGCTCCTCATCTTATTGAGCGTATTGAATCCCGCAATGGCGCGCTGACCGTAGATGCTGCCGAGGAGCTTGGTATCGGAAGCACCGAGTACACGCTTATATCTGTTGACTAAAATGGTATAAAACAAAGAAAAAGCACGGGAAAACAAGGAAAATATAGAAAACCTATACAAGAAAGCGAGATTGTTATGGCAGAAAGGATTATTCTTAAGGGCGAGGGACTCGAGACTCTTCGTGTCCAGAACCCCCTCCTGGTTTCTTATAATATTGAGATGACCGAGGTTACTGGCGGAACCTTTTGGAAGGCTTATACCGAGGCGCAGGTTGATGGCGACGAGCCATTTGAGCCGATAAAGAACTGGGCTGATATGGGCAACCTTCAGCAGTATTATCCGCCAATTGACCTGTACAACGAGCGCCTACGCAAAATGGCAAAGGAACTTGGCGTGGCTTGGGTGCGTGTTTCGGGAACCTGGGCAAACAAGACATATTACGATCTTGACGGTAAAATGGGCGGCAAGCTGCCCGAGGGCTTCCAGAATCTTCTCACACGGGAACAGTGGATAGGCGTTCTGGATTTCGTAAAGGCGATAGATGGAAAGCTGCTTGTATCGATGGCAAACTGCCCCGGCATCCATTCGGCACAGGAGCCATGGACTCCCGAGCAGGCAGAGATGCTATTCTCCCTGAGCCGTGAATACGGCGTTCCAATCAATGCGGCGGAATTCACTAACGAGCCCAATATGATGTCCATATCAGGTCTGCCACAGGGATATACTGCCGAGCATCACGCCCGCGATCACGCCCTCTTCGGCAAGTGGCTTCGCGAGAACTACCCCGAGTGCCTTTTCGTCGGTCCCTGTACCTGCGGAGATATCGCAATGTTTGGAGAGATGAATGTAGGCGGTGGCATTGCCTCCGCGCTGAAGATTATAACCACCGAGGAGCTTCTCGGTGACTATGAGGAGAAGCTTGATGTGTTCTCCTACCACTATTACAACGGTGTGTCCGAGCGAGGAGCTGCAATGGGCGGTCACTGGCCTCAAGAAAAGTGCCTGACCGAGGAGTACCTTAAGCTTGCCGGTCACTGCTGCCGTCAATACCTGGACAGGAGAGACAGATATGTGCCGGGTGGCGAGATGTGGGTAACAGAGAGCGGTGATGCGGGCTGCGGTGGCAACACCTGGGCATCCACCTACCTTGATGTTACAAGAACTCTTAATGAGCTTGGCGAGTTCTCCACAATTACAAGGGGAGTAATATTCCACAATACTCTTGCCTCCTCCGACTACGGCTACCTTAAGCATGGAAGCTTCGAGCCTCGCCCCAACTTCTTCGCGGTCCTGCTTTGGAAAAAAATCATGGGCGACACTGTTTATGCAAGCGGCGAGCCAATTCGCGAGGGCGCGCATGTATTTGCCCATTCAAGGGCAGATGGCAAGGATGGGGTAGCCTACCTTGTAATAAACAATTCTCAAGGCAGCGCGACAGAAATCACTCTGCCCAAGGATGGCGAGGTATATGTCCTCTGCGGCAGCGGCAAGCTTCGCTCCCGTGTAATGGAGCTTAACGGCAGGCCTCTTACCCTTGGAGAATTTGACACGCTCCCCGAGATGAAGGGCGAGCCTGTGACCGCTGGAGATATCTCACTTGCCCCGGGTGCTTGCGC
>JAFTRB010000170.1 GCA_017462445.1 Clostridia bacterium | reverse complement strand
TCTTAGTCTCACGAACATCGAAGCGGGTGTTCTCAAGAAGAACCGCCTTACCGGGGGTAAGAGCCGCTACCTTTGCCTTTGCATCTGCGCCAACGATGTCCTCAGCGAAGGTTACAGTTCCCTCACCAAGCAGCTCGTTAAGTCTTACGCATACGGGAGCGAGTGTGAGCTTCTTCTTGTCATTTACAACTGCCTTTGCAAGGTAGTCTGCGGTTGCCTGAGCCTGCTCCTCTGCGGGGAGAGCCTCAACAGCCTTCTTCTCCTTCTTGGTAAGCCCAAAGCCCTCGGAAAGGATAGCGTGGGGCTTGCCCATATGGGAGCAAAGAATAACCTTTGCGCCGTTATCAAGCAGATACTTGATGGTGGGGATAGCGCTGACGATACGCTTGTCGGAGGTGATAACACCGTCCTTCATAGGTACATTGAAGTCGCAGCGAACAAGCACGGTCTTGCCGGCTACATCGATGTCTTCGATTGTCTTCTTGTTGTAGGTTGCCATTACAAAAAATCTCCTTTTAGAATAATTTTTTCCTTTAATAATATAGCACAATATATTTTATAAGTCAATACCCTCTCTTATAATTTGTTAAATATTAGACAATTATTTTTTGCGCCGTTTTCCACAGAGGATACAAGCAGAAACCAAAGAGAGAACAAATTGGCTTAAATGCTAAAATGTTCTCTCTTTTCTGTTGGTTTTCAGTTTAGAGTTATGAGGCTAGCTTCGCTCACCGTTATGAATTTGCTACGCAAATGCTATGATATGATTGCCTTTTTAGCTTAAAGCTTGGCGAAGCCAATCATAACAATGCGAAGCATTTCATAACTCATAACTTGCCCGAAGGGCAATCATAGTTGTAGCGTGAATACTCCGTTAAGAGTATCACGCTATTTAATCAGTCCTCGTACTCTGCGCCGATTACGGTCTGTCTGATATCCCAGATAAGGGTGAAGGGATAGACAAAGGGAGCGCAAACCATGCCAAAGATGATACCCAGGATCGAGCATACGATACCGAAGATGATACCGATAATCCAGAAGAGTATCTTCATACCGATGAGCCAAAGGAGGCCGTCGATGTCAAAGGTGGTAATGAGGTTGGGGAACATAAGAGTTCTACCGAACATAAAGAGGACAGCGTTGCGGATAAAGCCATCATAGAAGAGGGACGCTACGAAGGAGAATACAATATACGCGCCTCCGATAGCTATACCGAGAGTTCCCCAGTCAAACACGGGAGCGGTTACTGCATCGTAGATTCCGTAGCCCATACAAGCTGCGGCAAGAATGCCAGCAACGATGAAGCTCCAAATGCGGCGTGTGCGCATCTGATTACGGTTTGCAGACTTTTGAAGCTCTGCATCTCTTACCTGGCGAGCCTGAGCCTCGGTCCTTGCTCTTACGCAGTTTACACAGAGAACCTTTGGGAACTTCTCTCCAAGCGTATCCTCGGTAACTGCAATTCCGCACCCCATACAGGTGCCTACAATTGTGTCATTTGCCATTTATCTGTTTCCTTTCAAATTGAATAACTTAGTTGAGGGGGGTCACATCGGCATTTGCCGCGGTGAGGGTGGAAAGATCAAGCACATAGAGCTTTGCGGTGCTGGAGGGAGTGGGAACGGAGTCCTTGACCTGCCATACATCGAGGAAGTAAAGCTTGTTACCTATTACCATACTCTCGGCAAGGTAGTAGCCCTCCATAGTGTTTACAAGCTGTGCCTCGTATGCATTGCCGTTCTTTACGACCTTATAGAGACCCTTTTTACTTGAGCCTGCGGCAACATTGCGGTAGTAGTACATCTCGTTATTATAGACGAACAGTCCGCGGATATCGTCGGATATACCCGAAAAACCAAGGTCATCGAGCTTGGTTATTGTATCGGTAGCGATATCGTAGAGGGTTACGCTGTTCTTCAAGCCTGCGCAGTTCATCATCAAAATCTTGCCATCGTGGATAATGTACTCCAGGGGCTTAAGGTCCTTGTTGACAAGGCTTGCGGTCGATGTTGCGAGGTCATACTTGTAGAGCTGGTCATTAGCAACGAAGTAGATCGCGCCGCCATAGAGGGTGGTCTCGCCTGCGCTGACGCTCTTTTCATCGAAGAGAACCTCAACATTCGTGCCATCAAGGTTCATACGGTTGAAGGTGTTGGAGCCACTGTATGAGGTGTAGTAGAGCTTGTCACCGTAGAAGGAGAAGTTCATGCACTTCTCGGTGGAGAGACGCTCGGGCTCGCCGTAGATGACATTCATTCTGTAAAGGTCGAAGTTGACAAGAAGGCGAACGGTTGCATAGTAGATATAGCCATCGTGAACCGCAAAGTCGGCAACCTGGAGGCCTGTGATGCGGAACTCGTTGCCTGTCTTGACATTGTACTTGTAAAGTCTGCCACCGTCCTTCATATTGATGAAGTAGATGTCATCGCCGACTGCCTGCGCCTTTTCATAGTAGGTAAGGATAGGAGTGGTGTCCTCGGGAGGAACGAAGCCCGCCATCAGGTCGGTCTCCTCCTCTGTATTGGGATCGTACTCATAGAGGTGACGGGTGGAGGTCCTGTAATAGTAGAGGCAATAGCCGTCAGTGGTGAGTGCGAATACCTGGTCGTTTTCGGGCGCTATTACCTTCGAGCCAAGGAGCAAGGACGCAACATCAGAAACCCAAGTGGAGCCGTCCTTCTTTGCGCGGTAGATGCCGTCGCCAAAGATGGTGGAGGTCAGCATATCGGTGTTGATGAAGTAAACATAATCGTCTACAACGGTAAGGTTTTTGCCGTTGGAGGTCGTGATTTTTACAACACGGTCGCTCTCATCGGTGACAGCGGTCGTGTATCCGCCTTCTACATTGATGGAATAGATTGCCGCCGTCGGGAAGGTGCTGCGAGTGAAGTAGAGGGCCTCGCCATCGTTGATCATCTCGCCTACCTTGTAGTCATAAAGCTTGGTGGGAGTAGCATTGGTCGCAGATGCGCTAACGGCATAGAGCTTGCTGCCATCGTCCTTGTTGGAGAAGTAAATCACTCCGTCAACGATGTTAAGCCACTCCGCCTTTACAGAGGTTACTCTTGTGGGGGTAACATCCTTGCTGCTGTCTTTAAGATCAGCAAGAGAAACGCGGAAGATACCGGTCTCGTCCTTATTGAAGAGAGGAGCCGCAGAGTAATAGATATTCGTACCGTCAAAAATCAGGTCCTTGGCGGAGACATCAAGAAGAGTCGAGTCCTTGTTATTTGCGTCCATAGCGGAGATGGATGTGGAAAGGAGGCCCTTGGATATGTAGTAAACCTCGCTATTGCCAACAACTGCATCAACAAGCTTATCGTTGTTGACCTTTACAAGCTCCACGCCATCATACATATAGAGACGGTCCTTGTCAAGTGAGTTCTGGAAATATACCGCGCCATTAAATACAAATACGACAAGATTTTCCTCGGGGGACTTGATGGTGATAGTTGCCTCAAGGGTAATTGTGTTATAGTTCGGGTGAGTGATTGTTACGGTGACGGTGTACTTACCGGGGTTGGTAGCGCCATTTTTGCCGTCCTCGCCGCCTGTGTAGGTAACTTTCGCATCCGAGGGGATTGCGCCTGTTACGCTTATGCTGTGAAGGAATGTATCATACTCAAAGCTTTCGCTCTTGAATTCCACAGAGGGCAATGCAATCTTGTTGATTATAAGCTTTGCGGTCAGGGTGAGTGTGTTGTAATTCGTGCCGCTGAGAGTTGCGGTTGCGTTGTAGGTTCCTGCGTTTGTGCCCTTGTTGGAGGAGTAGGACACCGTCACGCCCTCGGGAAGAGAGCCTGTGACAGAGAGAGTTTTCTCTTCGCCATCAAAGGAATATGTAGCGCCCTCAAAGGTCACGCCGGTGATATTGATCTTGTTAATCACAAGCTTGGCGGTCAGGGTGAGTGTGTTGTAGCCTTCGCCGCTGAGAGTTGCGGTTGCGTTGTAGGTTCCTGCGTTTGTGCCCTTGTTGGAGGAGTAGGAAACCGTCACGCCCTCGGGGAGTGTGCCTGTTACAGAGAGAGTTTTCTCTTCGCCATCATAATCATAGGTGGCATCCTCAAAGGTCACACCGGTGATCGTTTCCAAGCTAGGCTCGGTGGGGGTGTCGGGGTTAGCCGGCGTGTCGGGATTAGCCGGTGTGTCGGGGTTAGCCGGTGTGTCAGGGTTAGCCGGTGTGTCAGGGTTAGCCGGTGTGTCAGGGGTGTCCGGAGTATCGGGGGTGTCCGGAGTTCCGCCACAGGAGGCAAACGCCAAGCCAAGCGACAGAACAAGGATGAATACCAGCAAAAACTTTAGTTTTTTCATGCTTTTAGCTCCTTAATTAATTATATAATCAAAGTTATTATAGCACAAGTCAAGCATTTGACAAGGGCAAAAAATGTCCTGTTTTGCTTAAAATTACTAAAAGAAAATCAGTTATTGACTAAAACAAAGGAATTGTCAATTGTACTTATTACACAAAAAAATTTGTAACCAATTCTAATTGACTTAATGATTAATCTTTGCTATACTAAACTTGCTTAAATTCAGGAGGTGCATAATGAGTAAGCTACGACTTTTTTATAACAAGGAAACGCCCAGAGTGGTTGAGCCAAACAAGGAATTTGACAATGAGCAGATGGTTTGGCAGCTCTGGACACTACCGCTTGGCTGCGGTCAGATCGGCGCATCGGTTTACGGGTATGTGAGTGAGGAGCGAATACAGTTCACAGAAAACTCCTTCGCCAATCCGTACAAATACCCAAGCATCACTCCTCCAGGCAGATGCCGCGCAGGAGTTACCAGTTTTGCAAACATTTATTTACAGTTTAACCACGGCGAGTATACCGACTATATCCGCGAGCTGACGCTTGATGACGCTATATGCAGAATTAGCTATAAGTCGGGGGGCGTGTCATATAATCGAGAATATTTCACCTCCTATCCCGACAAGGTGATGGCGATGAAGCTGACGGCTGACAGGAGGAATTCAATAAGCTTTGAGGCGAGGGTGGAAATCCCCTATATCGGTGACTACTGCCACATAGAGGGCGACGGACTTGAAAGAGACGGAAGAGTGTGGGCAGAGGGGGACAATACCCTTGTAGCCGAAAGCCATCTCTCCTTTTACGATGTTGTCTGCCAGGGCAGGTGGATCATATCTGCCGAGGGCGGAGAGGTCAAGAAAAACGGCGACCGTATACAGGTTTTGGGCGCAAACGAGGTGACAATTATATTCAGCTGCGGTACAAACTATCGAATGGAGAGCCGCGTGTTTACCGAGCCGGACGCAAAGAAAAAGCTCGCTCCCTACCCCCACCCCGAACAGGAGGTTATTGCCAGAGTCAATTCCGCACTTAAGCTTGGCTATGATGAATTGAAGAGAAGGCACATCGAGGATTACTCGGCTCTATATTCGAGGGTCGACCTATCACTCGGCGATGAAGAGGATGCGGCAATTCCCACCGATGAGCTTGTAAGGCTTGCCAAGACAGAGAGAATTTCCAAACATCTTGAGGCTCTGCTCTTCCAGTACGGAAGATATCTTCTTATTGCCTCATCAAGAATCGGTTGCCTGCCCTCCAACCTTCAGGGCGTTTGGAGCAACTTCCGTTCCGCCCCCTGGAGCGCCGGATATTGGCACAACATTAATGTGCAGATGAACTACTGGCCAAGCTGTATCACCAACCTCAGCGAGTGCTTCATCTCCTACTCCGACTACAATCAGGCCTATATGGAGCTGGCGCACAGGGTTGCCGACGAGTATATTGAAAAGGTTTGTCCCGAGAGGGCGGGCGCACCCGGCGAAAACGGCTGGATAATCGGTACAGGCGCTTGGCCCTACACCATTGGCGAGCCCGGCGGTCACTCAGGCCCCGGAACAGGCGGCTTCACTACCCTGCTCTTCTGGGATTATTATGACTATACAAGAGATGAAAAGTATCTAAAAGAGGTCGCATATCCGGTTCTCTACGATATGTCGCTCTTCTTCTCTCGCACGCTTAAGGAGATTGACGGGAAGTATCTTGTCGAGCAATCAGCATCCCCCGAGCAGTTCCACGAGGGAAAGGCTTACGCCACCGTGGGCTGTGCCTTTGACCAGCAGATGATTTACGAGAACTATGTCGCGACTCTGAAGGCGGCAGAGGCGCTTGGCGTAGAGGAGCCGCTTCTTGACACTATCCGCGAGCAGATAGACAAGCTCGATCCTGTGCTTATCGGCAAGAGCGGACAGATCAAGGAGTTCCGCGAGGAGGAAAATTACGGCGATATTGGCGAATGGAAGCACAGGCATGTTTCCCATCTTGTCGCGCTCTATCCCGGAACAAGCATAAACACGAACACCCCCGAGTTCCTTGAGGCCGCCAAGTATTCGCTGACACAGAGGGGTGACGGCTCCAGCGGCTGGTCCCGCGCGCACCGTGCCTGCCTTTGGGCAAGAGCGAAGGACAAGGAGGGCGCAGGCAGGGTGCTTGATAGCCTTATCCGTGTCAATATTCCCGAAAATCTTTGGGACCAGCATCCGCCCTTCCAGATCGATGGCAACTTTGGCTATACCGCAAGCGTAGGCGAGATGCTGTTGCAGAGCCAGGACGGATATATAGATCTGCTCCCCGCTCTTCCCGAAAAATGGACAACGGGTAGCTTCACCGGTCTTGTTGCCAGGGGCAACTTCGTGGTTGACTGTAAATTTGAAAACGGAAGGCCCACCTGGTGCAAGATAACCGCAAGAGTCGGCGGTAAGCTGCGCCTGGGTATTGACGGCGAGGTGGCTACAATTGTCACAAATGGCGGAAAGAACAGCTTCAGCGGAAGCATATATGAAAGGAATATGACCGAGGGCGAGAGCCTTGAGGTGTATTATTAAGAAATGGATGCTATTAAAAATCTAACCGAAAGAAGAAGCATAAGAGCATACAGCCAAAGACCTATTGAGGAGGATGTGCTTGCCGAAATTCTTCGTGCGGGAACTTATGCGCCCACGGGAATGAACCGACAGTCGCCAATTATTATCGCTGTGACGAACAAGGATATGCGCGATAGGCTTTCAAGGCTTAACGCGGCTGTAATGGGGACGGACAAGGACCCCTTCTATGGCGCGCCTGTTGTGCTTATAGTTCTTGCAAACAGAGCCGTGCCAACCTACATTTATGATGGAAGCCTTGTTATGGGAAATCTGATGAATGCCGCCCACGCAAAGGGGGTTGGCTCCTGCTGGATACATAGAGCCAAGGAGGTCTTTGACTCGCCCGAGGGCAAGGAAATTCTCGCATCTCTTGGAATTGAGGGCGATTATGAGGGTATAGGCAACTGCATCCTCGGCTATGCGGAGGGGGAATATCCTCCCGCAAGAGAGAGAAAGGCCGATTACATCTACCGCGTTAAGTAAATTGTTGTTTACATTTCTCGTCATTACCCGACAGGCGTGTTAAATTAAGGAGGCAATATGCGTTTTATAAGACCTGAATACTTCGACAATTTCAAGTGTATTGCCTCCGCCTGTCTGCGCTCCTGCTGTGTTGGCTGGGAAATAGCAATCGACGAGGAGAGCGAGTACAGATATCTGGCGCAGGAATTCGGCGGCGATAGCTTCATCACCAATTCGATCTCAAAGGAGGAGCATTGCTTCTTGCGCGACTCACAGGGTAGGTGCCTGATGCTTGACGAGGACGGATTATGCAAGATAATCAAGCGGTATGGCGAGGGAATGCTATGCGAGATTTGCCGAGAGCATCCAAGATACTATAACCTGCTCCCCGACAGAGTCGAGGGTGGTCTTGGGCTATGCTGCATTACCGCAGGCGAGGCAATTCTTGCGATGAAGCTGCCGCCCGTGTATCTCGACGGCGAGACAGAATGCGACTATGAGCCAGAGGTGGATAACAGAAGTGCCTTTGTCCTTTCATTCAGAGCGTGGCTCGAGGAAGGCATCGTGGATGGCGCTCCTGTCGAAAAAATCATAGAGCGTATCGCAAATTCCGCGGCATTTATCGATGATTTCGCGCTCGACGCGGAAAGGGAGGTTCTGTCGGTGGGCGAGGCGATTTGTCGGCTTAAGGAGAGGGTTGCCCAAAGAAGGGGCTATTCTATTCCCGTTATTCCCTTATGCGGTTTGGAGCCGCTTCCAAGGCATAGAGATGGCTGGGCAGATTTCTTGTCTGTTGCCCAATCCCCGAGCGAGGGCGAGTACCCGTCTCCCTTGTACAGAGCGGCTCACAGGAGGCTGATCTTCTATTTTCTTCACCGTTATTTATGCGCCGAAGAGCAGGAAAGGCTCTCGCCCGGGCTTATTATGGCGGTGACACTCCCAAGGCTTATTTTGGATGTTGCCCTTCTGCGCGGAGCTGACAGTATAAGCGAGCTTGCGACGGTAGCAAGCGAGTTCTCCGAGAGCTTTGAATATTCTACGGAGAATGTGGCGCTTTATTTAAGAAGAATTGAGGAAAAATATGAAGCTTAATTCGTTGCATAAGTTTCTGATTGCCGTAGCGATATATTTGGCACTCGCACTGGGACTGTTTGGGCTTTTGCGATTGACCGAGCCTGTGCTTGATGAAAGTGATTTAATTTATACGGAGGGTGTTTGTGTAAATTTTGATCATAAATATGGATATAAGCACTCGGATTATTATATAATCAAGCTTGATGACGGCAGAAGCTTTTATGCACCTGACGGCGATTTAGCCGAGGGCTTTAACAGTCTTCCAGACCTATCGGGAAAGGTTGTGAAAATCGGCTATGAAGAAACCGATTGGACCGAGGGCATAAATGCGATACACATTGAAAGCGAGGGGATAAAATATAAGACAGTAGAGAGCTATAACGATTATAATACCTGGGCGCTGACGGTATTTGAGGGAATGCTTCTCATAATCTTTCTTTTCATTGGTGGCTGGGAGCTTTATAGCTATTTATCACTCCATTACCTGCGCGAAGAGCAAAGGCTCCGCGATGGGTATGAAAGCCGCTTCTCGATTAAGTATAGCAAGGCCTTTGACCTAGGGCAAATGGAGAGCCTATTGCTTTCAAGGAAGGTAGATTGCAGAGTGGGATACTGCAAGAAAAGAAAGAAAAAAGGCGGAAGCGTCAAATACGGAATACTGTATGTTGGCGAGGGCTTTGCAATTAAGCTTGACGGAAAGAGGTATGCGGATATCTGGATAAAGAAGGAGCTTTGCGAGGGGGTGGCGGATAGACTGCTTGATTTTATTCGGCTGACGAACGAGGAAATAAGCATTCTTCACATTTCATATAACGAAAGCGAGATAGAATTCAAGGATATCACGCCCGATATTTTGGAAACAATTGTTTACAAATAAAGATAAAAAGGGAACGCCCGATTTAACACGGGTGTTCCCTTTTACACTAATATTGCTGTTTTTACTTTCCTGCTACGGACATTCCCTTTACAAGCACATCCGGCGAGCCAAAGCCGCTGAAGCCGGTCTGCACACCTGTGTCAAGGTTGTCTCCAAGAGCGGATATTTCCTTCAGCAGCTCGTAGAAGTTGCCTGCTACGGTAAAGGACTTGACCGCCTCGCAGAGCTTCCCTCCGCGGATAATAAAGCCCTCGCTCTCAAGCGAGAAATCGCCTGTTATCGCATTTGCTCCCGCGTGAAGTCCCTTGATTTCGGTAATGTATATACCGCCCTCCGCCATAGAGAAAAGCTCGCCAAGGGTGGTCTTACCGGGCTCGATGCAGAAGGAGTAGTTTGTTATATCAATAGCGCCGCCACTTCTGCCTGCATTACCTGTGCTTTCCTTACCCATCTTAAGCGCGGTCTCGCGGTTGTAGAGCAGTGTTTTAAGCACGCCGTTCTCGATTACGGCGCGCCTGTGCGTGGGCACACCCTCCATATCAAAGTTTATTCCGCAACGGTTGCCCTCTCGCTGGGGGTCATCGGTTATTGTGACTATATCGGCGGCGATCTTCTCGCCCTCCTTGTCCTTAAGCGGAGAGACACCGTCAAGCGCCTTTTTGGAGGAGAAGGCGGAGGCGAACACGGAGAGCATAGCGCGCATTTCCTTGCCCGAGAAGATTATATCGTATTTACCGGAGGGGATAGTATCCGCGCCAACCTTTGCAAGCGCATTGTCGACTGCTTCCCTGGCGATCTCCTCTACCGCATCGCCACCGACAGCCTTAAAGGAATAGTCGGATTGGCTCTCACCGTCTCGCTCAATTACCGCCTCGCCTATTAAGGCGTTTATGCCGCCACGGCACTCGAGGTCCAAGCCGTGAGAGTTCATAAGCCTGATGTGATAGGAGGCGGTCATGGCGGTGGTCGTGGAGCCGTCCTTGACATAGGGGCTATGGTCATACATTTTCTCGGAAAGCTCCACAGCCATTGAGCGAAGCTCCCCTGCGCCCATAGGTACATATTCGGGCATTCTGATAGGCTCGTATTCCTCTGCGCCCTCAAAAAGCCCAACCGTGTCAAGCTTTTCAATCGCCTTTGCATTGTTGAATGCCCTCAGAGCAAGCTCCTCCATCTCGCCCTCGGCGAGCATTTCGGTGGAGGCAGAGCCTATTCTTCCATCAACCAGGGCGCGGACATAGAGTGTACCGCAGTCACCGCTTGAGAAGGAGTTTACCTCCTTATTCAATGTGCCAACAGAGCAATCACCGGTGAAGTAATAGAGAAGCTCATACTCCTCTACCCCGAGGGAGGAAAACGCCTCGGCTATTTTATTCTTTAACAAATCAAGCTTCATCATCTGCCTCCTACTGTAATATTGGAAACGCGAATAAGCGGCTGTCCAACATCGGTGGGAACGCTACCGCTGGAGCTGCCGCACATACCCTGCCCTGTGGCGAGGTTCTGTCCAACCATATCGATATCCATAAGTATCTGCGAGCCTGTGCCTATCAAGGACGCACCGCGAACTCTTTCGCAGATTTTTCCGCCGCGGACCATATAGCCCTCAAGCACAGTAAAGTTGAAGGCGCCCGTCAGGGGATTAACAGAGCCGCCGCCCATAGATTTTGCATATAGGCCGTAGTCCATCGATGCTATGATATCCTCGTTCTTATCCGGGCCGTTATCGATGAAGGTGTTAGTCATTCTGGAGGTCGGCTCATATGTGTAGTTCTGTCTGCGGCTGTTGCCCGTCATTGGCATACCCATACGGCGAGAGCCGAGACGGTCTATCATATAATTCTTTAACACGCCCCCCTCGATAAGCACATTTCTCTGTGTGGGGTTGCCCTCGTCATCTATGTTGACCGAGCCCCATGCTCCGGGTATTGTGCCGTCGTCGATAGCAGTAACCTTGCTTCCCGCAACCTGCTCGCCGAGCCTGCCGCACATCTGGGAGCAACCGATGCCAACCGCCGTCGCCTCAAGCGAATGTCCGCACGCCTCGTGGAATATTACGCCACCAAAGCCATTTTCGATTGCCACAGGCATCTGTCCCGCCGGACAATATACAGCATCAAGGTTTCCGACAGCCTGCTCCGCAGCCGTTCTGCCAATCTCCTCGGGAGTAAACTCCTCAAAGAACTCCAGTCCCATACCGCGCCCGGGACGGCAGGCTCCTGACTGACGCATACCGTCTCTCTCGGCAATCGCATCAACCGACATACGGGACCTGATGTGCCTGTCAGTGGTAAGAAGCCCTTCTGTGTTTGCAACCAATATTGTATGATCGACCGTCATAAGCGCGCCGATAGCCTGAGTTATGTGCGAGTCATAGCTCCCTGCGGCTTCGCAGGCGCGGCGAACCAGGTCGGTCTTGTATTCCATATCCGCGCTCGTCGGCACAACTCTTGCAGGATGGATGTTGGGATAGATTCGCTCGGTGAGATGGATGCTTACCCCCTCGCCAGCCTCGCCCATTGCCTCCGCCACATTCCTCGCGCACTTGATAAGTCCCTCTCTTGTAATATCCGAGGTGCTTCCGTATACCGTGGTCGTTCCGCGGAAGGCGCGAATGCCAACCCCCGATACGGTGTCATCCGAGATGGACTCAATTCTTCCTCCGGTGAGCGAAATCCTGCCATTGTGCGTTTTTTCGCAATAGATTTCCGCAAAATCAGCGCCGCCTCTCATAGCGACACCCAGAATTTCCTCAATCAATCTTTTCTCTAGCATTGTAGTTCTTCCTTTGTTTTCTGTTTTTCTCTTTATATTATAGCTTATAGCTCTCATCTTTTCAAGATGTAAACGGCATAAATATTTTTAAGTTGTGTAAGAATAATTTAGCATAATAAACTTGACTTTTCACCTGATATGTGGTACAATGTGACATAATTTGTATTATTATCTTTTTTGCGAGGGACTATGAATAACAAAAAGGAAGATTCAAGAATTATTAAGACAAGACGAGCGCTGGTTCTGGCGTTTCTCGATCTGCTTGAGGAAAAGGCATATGAGGACATCTCAATAAACGAGCTTTGCACCAAGGCAAATGTCAGGCGCGCTACCTTCTATAAGCATTACAAGGATAAGACCGACTTCCTTTATGCGGTTGTCCGCATACTGCGCGAGAGCTTTGACAAAAAGGTTTGGGTTAACCTTGGAGACGGATTTACCAAGGAGTATTACCTTTGCTATGCGCAGCAGCTTATAGCCTTCTTCACCGAAAGACGCGGCATTGTAAAGAATATGCTTTCCAGCGAGGCGCGCGGCACTCTTATTGGAGTTATGATTCACCAGAATGTGACCGACACGAGAAAGAGGCTGGAGGAGAGCGAAAGGAACGGAATGAAGCTCCCCGCATCCCCAAGCACGCTTGCATCAATGCTCTCCGGAAGCGTGGCAACAACGATTGTACGCTGGTTTATGATGGGCGAGGACAAGCCCGAGGCGGAGCTTATCAGGGAAATTTCTGATATTATTGACAGAATGCTATAACATTACAAGGCGAGTCGCGGTTTCCCCTCTCGCCTTTTATTTCAGGAGTTTTTTATGAGTAACGAGGCTTTAATTTATCTTTGCGCCGGCTTGACCCTAATGATGCTGGTAATCTTCCTGACATTGGCAATTATAAACAGAAGAAGGGTGAAGCGGGCAATCCGACTGCTGGGCGTTGCGGTATTCCTTATGCTGTGGACTATGATATACCCATCGTTTTATGCGTCAGGCTCGCCGTATGCGGTAGGACTTTCGCTGCTCGAGGCGATGTGCTCTATGCTGATAAGCGGAAATGTGCCTGCCCTGCTTGGCTCCTTTGACATTATCGCGGTCGGCATATTGCCCATATACAAGGCGGCGCTGCTCTGTCTCACCATTATTGCGCCCCTGTTTACCATAGGTATCACACTCTCCTTCTTCTCCGAAAGGTTTGCAAGGATCGTATACCGCGTGCGCTCGATATTCTCGGACTCCTATCTTCTCTCCGAGATCAACGAAAGGACACTGTGCATAGCGGAGGATGTTGCACAAAGACACCCGGGCGCGCTTATTGTCTTTGCCGTTAAGATAAACGAGGACGATATTGAAGCAGAGGCTTTGGCTCGCATCAAGGATATCGGCGCATATATAATCAACGATGATGTGGTACATATCAAGCATAATGTAAGAAAAAAGAGGAACTACTATCTGCTCTGCAACAGGTGCGGAGATAACCTGAATCTCGGTCTTGATTTGTATGCCAAGTATAACGAGAGGGCGGAAGGAAATATCAGCGTATGGCTCTACACCACCGAGCAGATCCCGGAGGTTATATTCGACCATCTGTATGAGACCTTCAATATTAAACTGATCAACGAGGAGGGGCTGATAGCGCGTAGATTGGTGGCAAAATATCCTCTTTATAACGCAATTAAGGATAACCGACTCTCGGTGCTTATTGTCGGCGGCGGACATATCGGCAGAGATATACTGAAGATGGCGGTTATGTGTTCCTCCTTCGGCGAGGGGGTCAAGGTAGACTTCCACATTATAGACAAGGATGCGACAAGGGCAAGGGCGATATTCGATAAGGAGGCGCCAAGGCTTACCGAGAAGTGGGATATCCAATTCCACAAAGCAGATGTAGCAACCGTAGAATATACCGACACGCTGAAAAGTCTATCCCCCACATATGTGGTCGTTTCGCTCCCCGACGAAAGCGCAAGCATGGAAGCGGCCCTCTACGCAAGAAGGATCTACGGCTGCAAGGATGGCTTTCCACTTATACACACGCTGATGGAGCATCGGGACACAGAAAGGCAGCTTTTCCCCAACCTTTGTGTCTCGGATTGGTCCTATAACCGTGACACGGGTGCCTACCAAAGCCAACTTTTGGCATCCTATGAGATCGTCCCCTTTGGCTCCTACGAGGACACCTATTCCGCGCTGGATCTTATGGCCAGCTATCGCGATTGCCTGGCGGTAGCAGTCAATGCCCAGCACCGGGGTGTTACCGAGGTGGGTGGCAGGAACACGCCGAGAAATATGATGGAGCAGTATAACCAGGTTATATTCTACAAGAATTATGCCGACACTTTTGCCCTGACAATTCCCGATAAGCTCTTCTTGATGGAGCTTGAGCTGGTTGATGACGGCAAGGGGGATATCTCCCTGCTTGAGGAAAGGCTTCCCCGCTATAT
>JAFTRB010000169.1 GCA_017462445.1 Clostridia bacterium | reverse complement strand
TTGAGGTAAGTGGCTATATCGGCAGAAGTGACAATGTAAGAAAGAATCGCAACTTGATGAATGTCTTTCTCAACGGTCGCTATGTTAAGAGCCTTACCGCTCAGGCAGCTATCGAACGGGCTTTTACATCATATATCGCTCCCGAGTGCTTCCCAACCTGTGTTCTTTATATAAAAATGAACCCCAATTTGGTAGATGTCAATGTTCATCCCGCAAAGCTGGAGGTCAAGTTTGCCGACGAGCGAGCGGTTTTCGAGGCTGTATATTTTTCGGTGCGCTCTGCGCTTGAGAAGGAGGAATATCGCCCCGAGCTTGAGCTTCCCGGAGGGAAGCCGCGCGAGAACCCCAAAAATGCTTTTGTACCAATAGGTGAGGATACTCGAGGCAGACAGATATCTATTACAACTCCACCTCCATATTTAAGAGAGGATCGCGGTGGAAGCCAACAACGGGAACAACCGCGTGTTTCGGTTCCTAAAGCGCCATATATCGAAAACGGTGAAAGACCCTTGCGATTAGGGTCATATACCTCAAGAGACGATAATTCTCAAAGAACCATGTCCCCAAGGGATTCGGTGGAGCTGTTAGAACGGTATAGAAGCAGTAGGGAGAATATAAACGCCGCTTCATCTCCTGTTATAGAAAAACCGAAAACAGATGAAGAGCTTCCTCCTATCCGAGTAGAGCAGGACTTGCCTTCCAATTTCGAGCTTCCGTCTGTCACCGATTACCGATATATAGGTGAAGCATTTGATTGCTATGTGATGGTTGAGTACGATGGCGCTTTGCTGATTATTGATAAGCATGCAGCTCACGAAAGAGTGTTATTTGAGGAGCTTAAGAAAAATATGGAGTCAAACGGCTCGGTTCAAAGCCAGCCGCTTCTTATCCCCCTTGATGTGGTACTCGGTCACGAGCAGGCATCGATAATCGAGGATTCAAGAGCAGAGCTTTCCGAGATAGGCTTTGATTTTGTCCTTGAAAACGAGAAATGCTCTATTACATGCATTCCCTATGATATCAGCTCCGCAGATGCGGAGGGGTTGTTCCTTGGTATGCTTGATGAGATTGTTGAGGGCCGCGGAAGTCCTGTTCTGACAAATACTCTAAGGCGTGAGCGAGCGCTCTATCAAATTGCCTGCAAGGCGGCTATAAAGGGTGGGAGAGTCTATGACAGAGCTGTAATAGAGTGGCTTATCGGAAGGCTATTGGCTCTTCCCGATATCACTGTTTGCCCACACGGCAGACCTGTGGCTTATAAGCTGACTAAAACCGAGCTGGACAGACAATTTGACAGAATCAAATAATTGAAAGGTGACACAATGGCTAAATTTACTCTTCTTAAAACCGAGGGGCGGGCTCGACGAGCAAGATTTGAGACCGTTCACGGTACTATAGAAACACCCGTATTTATGAATGTCGGTACCTGTGGAGCAATCAAGGGAGGAATTGCAACCTCCGACCTCTATGAGGTGAAGTGTCAGGTCGAGCTTTCAAATACATATCATCTTCATATTCGCCCCGGAGATGATCTTATACATCACCAGGGGGGCTTACATCGGTTTATGAACTGGGATAGACCGATTCTTACCGATTCGGGCGGATTTCAGGTATTCTCGCTTGCTAAGCTCAGAAAGATAAGCGAGGAAGGTGTTGCCTTCAACTCACATTTTTACGGGAAGCGAATCTTTATGGGACACGAGGAGTCGATGCAAATTCAATCTCATCTTGGATCCACAATAGCGATGGCTTTTGATGAGTGCGTTGAGAATCCTTCTCCTTATCCCTATGTCAAGGCATCTCATGAGAGAACTATTCGCTGGCTTCGCCGTTGCCGAGCTGAGCTTGACAGGCTTAATGCCGCCGAGGGAACTGTAAACCCGAACCAGCTTCTCTTTGGTATCAATCAGGGCGGAACCTATGATGATCTTCGTATAGAGAATATGCAGCAGATTGCCGAAATCCCTTGTGATGGCTACGCAATAGGTGGCCTTGCGGTTGGCGAATCCGCCGAGGTTATGTATCATATCATTGACATTGTTGAGCCTTATATGCCAAAGGATAAGCCCAGGTATCTTATGGGGGTAGGAACTCCGCAGAATATTGTTGAGGCGGTATATCGCGGTGTCGACTTCTTTGACTGCGTAATGCCCTCCAGGAACGCAAGACACGGCAATCTATTTACCTGGCGTGGAAAAATCAATCTCCTGAACGAAAAGTATATGGAGGACGATAGACCTATTGCCGAGGAATGCGATTGTCCTGCTTG
>JAFTRB010000168.1 GCA_017462445.1 Clostridia bacterium | reverse complement strand
TAAACAAAACCTAATGAAAATGGAGAAAACCGTAGGTTTTCAACCTTGATTTTTTAGTTCACATAAAAGTTATGGGCGAGGCACAAATTTATTGCACCTCGTCCATTTTGTTTACGGGTAGCCTCGATGAAGCAGCCCCTTTTTTAGTATGAATATTAAATGATGTACAATAAGGAAGAATGTACTTAAGGCTTATTTTCCTCTTAAATACTTGTCAATGCCACGGGCGGCAAGCTTGCCTGCTCCCATAGCCGAGATGACCGTGGCGGCGCCCGTCACCGCGTCACCGCCCGCGAAAACTCCGGGGCGAGAGGTCTCACCGTTGTCGCCGATGACTATGCCGCCGCGAGAGTTAACCGCAAGCCCCTCGGTGGTATCCTTAATCAAGGGATTGGGCGAGGTACCGATGGACATAACAACCGAGTCAACCTCGAGAACGAACTCACTGCCCTCGATGGGAACAGGGCGGCGTCTGCCTCGCTCGTCGGGAGAGGAAAGCTCCATCCTGATACAGCGCATAGCCCTGACAAAGCCGTTCTTTGGATCCTTTGGATCTGATGGATTATCGTAGCCAAGAATTTCAACGGGATTTGTGAGAAGCATCATTTCGATGCCCTCCTCTATTGCGTGCTCGACCTCCTCGCGACGAGCGGGAAGCTCCTCCATAGAGCGGCGGTAGACGATATAAACCTTCTCGGCGCCAAGGCGAAGCGCGGTTCTTGCGGCATCCATTGCCACATTTCCACCGCCGACAACGGCAACTCGCTTGGCCTTAAGGATGGGAGTCGATGCGTTCTCTCTGTAAGCCTTCATAAGGTTGCTTCTTGTTAAGAACTCGTTAGCGGAGTAGACACCGTTCAAGCTCTCGCCGGGTATGCCCATAAAGTTCGGTAGACCTGCTCCCGAGGCAACATAGACCGCACTATATCCCATATCAAAAAGCTCGTCTATTGTAAGTGTTTTGCCTATAACAGCATTGGTCACGATCCCGACACCTAATGCCTCGAGATTATCGACCTCCTTTTTTACGATGGACTTGGGGAGGCGGAACTCGGGAATGCCGTAAACAAGAACCCCGCCCGGAGTGTGTAACGCCTCGAACACGGTGACAGAATAGCCCAGCCTTGCAAGGTCGCCGGCGCAGGAAAGCCCGGATGGACCTGAGCCTACTATGGCAACCTTGACACCGTTGCAGACCACGGGCTTGGTATCACCTGTGGCTAGAGAATTGTGCCAATCCGCAACAAAGCGCTCCAGTCTGCCGATGCCGACAGGCTCGCCCTGTATTCCTCTTACGCATTTAGCCTCGCACTGGCTCTCCTGAGGACAAACTCTGCCGCAGACGGCAGGGAGTGAGGAGGATTCGCTGATTATATCATAGGCGGCGGCGAGGTCGTTCTCCTTGATTTTCTGAATAAAGTCTGGAATGCGAATATTAACAGGACAGCCGCTGACACAGGGCATATGCTTGCAGCCCAGGCAACGCTGAGCCTCGGCGGAGGCAAGGGCAAGCGTATAGCCCGTTGCTACCTCGTCAAAGCTTCGCGCCCGCGTATCGGGTGGAAGGGTTGGCATTTCGTTCTTCCTTGGGGACATATCAGCCATTATTCATCTCCCCCTTCTTTATCAGATTGCACGCCTCGGTAAAAGCGTGTCTTTCGGTTTCATAATAGGCGCGACTGCGACGGATAGCCTCATCAAAATCGACGGTATACGCATCAAAATCCGGGCCATCGACACAGGCAAATTTTGTGACACGGGTACCGTCTATATTAAGTGTCAGGCGGCAGCCTCCGCACATTCCGGTGCCATCTATCATAATGGGGTTCATTGAAACCTCGCAGGGTATTCCATAGGGCTTGACAGATGCCGTGACAAACTTCATCATAACCAACGGACCTATGGCAATAACCTTGTCAAAGGAGCGCTCCGAAAGAAGGCGTTCGAGGGACATACAAACATTTCCCTTTTCCCCATAGGAGCCGTCATCGGTGACAATGGTAAGCTCATCCGAGGAGGCGCGGAACTCGTCCTCTAAAATTACAAGTTCCTTGCTTCTGAAGCCAATTATTGATGTAACATTGCAGCCAAGCTCACGAAAGCGCCTCGCAACGGGGAGCGCAATGGCACAGCCGACACCGCCGCCGACAATACATACATCCTTTACACCGTCGGTATTGGTGGGCTTGCCGAGAGGCCCTACAAAGTCGGTAATAGAGTCCCCCTCAGCCTTTTGAGAAAGAGCAAGCGTTGTTGCTCCTACAATCTGGAATATTATGCGAACGGTTCCCCGCTCTCTGTCATAGCCTGCAACGGTCAGAGGAATGCGCTCGCCCTCCTCATCTACGCGGAGAATGATAAATTGTCCCGCCTGCGCCCCCTTGGCAACAAGCGGAGCCTCAATATCCATCATAACCACCGTTGGATTAAGCTCTTTTTTGTAAACAATTTTGTACATTTTGTCCTCTAAACAATTTTGATTTGGCGAATAATTTGACACGGGTGGCTTATATTACCCTACGCAACCTATTGCCTGAAAATATTATATCTAATATAATACCACATGAGACGGATATTTTCAAGGGGTAGGTTGAAATTGCTATTAAAAAATCGAGAGCGCCGGGGCGTTCTCGATTAAATTATTATTCCGTTAGCTGGCGAAGTGCCTCGCCAAAGCGCTGGTAGTGAACTATCTCGCGCTGGCGAAGGAACTTGATGACATCATTTACATCCGGGTCATCCGACATACGGAGAATGTTGTCATAGGTTACTCTTGCCTTCTGCTCTGCTGCCAGATCCTCGTTGAGGTCGCAGATTGCATCCCCCTTGGATTGAATAGATGCGCAGGTGAAGGGCTCGCCGCTGGCTGCCGCAGGGAATATACCTGTTCCGTGGCCGATATAATATTTATCAAAGCCACCTGCCTTTATCTCGGCTGGGGTAAGGTTTCTTGTAAGCTGATAAATCAGGCTTGCTACCATCTCACCGTGTCCAAGCTCCTCCGAGCCGATATCGGTAAGAAGCCCAATAATCTCGCCCTTGGGCATGGAATATCTTTGGTTAAGATATCTTGTTGCCGCCCCTAATTCACCGTCAGGGCCACCGAGCGCATCGATTATCATTGATGCAAGGCGAGCATTGGGGGTTGCAATCTTTACAGGATACTGCAGTCTCTTCTCATAAATCCACATTATCCCTTCCCTCCCTTCTTCTCTGCCTTCTCGGCATCGGTTAACTGCCAGGGCCAGGGACCGTCTACCCATCTGTAGCTTTCTGTTCCGCTCGCGGTTGCGACAAGAGGGCCATAGGAATCCTGATACTTTGTGCGAAGCTCCTCAAGCATATCCGTGGTGCGGTTGAAGTAGTCGAGAGCCTCCTTGCAATCCGGATGTGTATCTAAGAAAAGCTGAGCCTCGTGGCGCGCGAAATCAAGCGAATCGATTTTTTTCATAAGCTCATCACAACTCACGGCCGTAAACCTCCTTTGGCAGATAAAGCTCCTCGAAAAGTGTACCTGCATTCAAGGCATCCTCCGGATTGTAGAGCATTCTCCAGCGCTGAATAGGAACATAGGCATAGCCGAGTGGCTTATCACCCAAGGTCGCATCCATTCCCGGAGCGCATCCCTCGTTACCCGAGGACTTGGGGTATCCATTTTCGTTTCTTTCCATATTTTTCTTTTCTTGTCCTTTAGTTTTTTCGGAGCGATATGCTCCTTTATCATTATATGCATATTCGTCGACCGGGACACGCTAAAGAAGGATAATTAAGAAATGAAAAATATTGATTTTTTTCTAGCTTTGGTATATAATATGTATATATTTCTTTTTGGGGAGCTATTATGCGAGTTTTTGAAAATATTGGCGAAATAATTGGCGGTACACCGCTTTTGAAGCTGCCAAGAATAAGCGAGAGACTCGGGCTTAAGGCGACGCTTTATGTAAAGCACGAGGGTCTGTGCCCTGGCGGAAGCATCAAGGACAGAACGGTAAAGACGATTATCGAGGAGGCAGAGAAAAGAGGCGACCTTAAGGAAGGCGCAACCATTATTGAGCCAACCTCAGGCAACACGGGTATAGGCATAGCTATGCTTTCGGCAATAAAGGGCTATCAGGCAATTATAGTTATGCCGGACACTATGTCGGTTGAAAGGCAGAGGCTGATGGAGGCATATGGAGCCAGGGTAATTCGCACCGACGGCGCGCTTGGAATGCAGGGCTCGATTGATGAAGCGAATCGGCTTGCTAAGGAGATCCCCGGGGCATTTATCCCGGGACAGTTCGATAATCCCGACAACCGCCTGGCGCACATAAGAAGCACCGCGCCCGAGATATACGAGGACACCGACGGTGAAGTTGACATCGTTGTCGGCGGAATTGGCACAGGTGGCACGATGAGCGGTATCGGCGAGTATCTTAAGTCGAAAAAGCCCGAAATAAAAATTGTAGGCGTTGAGCCAAAAAGTTCCCCTGTCTTAACCGAGGGGAGAGCCGGTAAGCACGGCATACAGGGGATTGGAGCCGGCTTTGTCCCAAAGGTCTATAATCCAGATGTTATTGACGAGGTTGTTGCGGTGAGTGACGAGGATGCTGTTCTTCACGCAAGGATGCTCGCCAGGCTGGAGGGTATTCTTGTGGGAATCTCCGCAGGCGCGGCGCTTACCGCGGCTATCGAGGTGGCGAAAAGAGAGGAAAACGCGGGAAAGACTATTGTTGCTATCCTCCCCGACTCGGGAGAGAGGTATCTTTCACTTTCAATTTTCAGTTAAGTTTTTGTTAGTATTAGTAAAAGAGAGCATTTTCGTTTTGAAAATGCTCTCTTTTTAGGTTTTGTAAAAATAATATGTAACTAGGTAAATATGAAGCTGATAATCGCTTTACAGGAAAGCGCTTATATTCTTGGGGGCGAGGCAGTGCTTTGGAAAGGCGGGCGGTGACTATTACACTGTAAAGCTTGTGTCAGAGCAGACAACCTTGAAGCCCTTGGCGGAGCCGCACCAATCGACGCCCTCTCTCAACTCGTTGAACTCTGCCAGAGTACCGTCGAAGTAGACTACCTCCAAAGAGCTGCAGCCGTCAAAGACCTGGTAGCCGAGGTATTCCACACTGGCGGAGAACTGAACAGCGGTGAGGTCCTTGCAATTTGCAAAGGCGCGGTCGCCGATGCTGGTTATATATTCCTGCATCGCAACGGTTTGGAGTCCATCGGTTCCCTCAAAGGCGGTATCGTCAACAGCAACGATCTCAAAGCCGTTGTAGTATCTTGCGATAACGATATTTGCATCAAGAGTCGTGCCGATACCGGTTACACGGTAGGTATTCTCGCCAAGATTACCCTTGTAATCAAGGCCCTGGGTAGCGCGGAGCGCGCCACAGAAGGAGCAGGTATTGCCGTCAAAGCTATGAGTTCCGTAGTCGCTCTTCTCCGCCTTATGCTGGCAGGTTGCGGGGTGCCAGTGGTAGCTTCCATCGTATACCCACTCGGAGGAATAGGGATGCTCGAGGGCGTAGGAAACCTTTCTGTCCTCCTGTCCACAGAGATTGCAGACACGGATGCTGTATCCGCCCTCGCCGCAGGTTGCCTCCTTTTTTACCTCCCATTCACCCCACTGGTGCTGACAGCCGACATCGCCGGCGCAGGAGAAGAGGAAAAGGAGGGAGGAAAGAAGCATTACCAAAGATAAAATAATTGATATATTTCTTTTCATAGTATCACCTTTATGTATTTATATAGATATTCTATCATAAACAGGCGAGTAAATCAACTAATTGTCGCATAATTTTAGTATAAATATTTTATGAACTTGACTGATATACGAATAAATGTTATAATAGGGGTGCTTATGGAGGTATTTATGGGCGAGATATTTGAGTTTGAGAGAGAAAAGCTTATCGTTGGGGTGATCTACAACGATATGGAGATATACGAAAGGGCTATCAAGAGGCTTACAGATGCCTTTGGCCCGATTGACGGCGAGAGCGAGAGATTCTCCTTCTCCGAGGAGTTCTCTACCTACTATGACGAGGAAATTGGTGGCGAGGGAATGAGGGTTATTCTCTCCTTCCGTGACACGGTTGACCCGTCGAGACAGGCAGAGATTAAGACCTTCACTAATCAGATTGAAGCGGAGCTGTCGGAGGACGGGCGGAGGCTGATTAACCTTGATCCGGGCTTTATTAACCACGGGCGACTGATGCTTGCGACAACCAAGAATGCGGGCTTCCGTATTCCCCTTAAGGACGGGATTTATACCGAGCTTACCCTCTTTTGGGCGAGGGGCGGCTGGCAGAGGCTACCCTGGACCTACAGGGATTACCAAAGCGAAAGGGTGCAGAGGTTTATCACCGATGTGAGGAAAAGTTATCTTGAAGAGAGGAAGAGAAGCAAAAAATAGATTAATTTCATTATTTGGCACCACTTAATTGTGGTGCTTTTTTATTAAAATATCCCGATGTCATAGGCATCGGGATATAGTTTGGTTGGGATTATTTAGTTATAGGGGAATTATTCGCCGGTGTAGTTGTAGGTGATGGTGTATGGGCCGGTGTTGTAGATCCAATCTGTTCCCTTCGTTATTGCATTCCATTGTGCTTGTGTACCTCTGTATTTTATACTGGTGAGGCTGGTGCAGTAATAGAACGCACGCTCGCCGATACTGGTGACGCCGTTGCCGATTGTCACGCTGGTGAGGCTTGTGCAACCCGAGAACGCAGAATAGCCGATTCTGGTGACGCCATTGCCGATTGTTACGCTGGTGAGGTTGTCGCAGTTATAGAACGCACGCCCATATATCTCGTATTTCTCACCATTATAGCTTTCAGGAAGAGCAAGCTCGGTATCATCTCTGGTGTAGCCTAAAAGATAGTTTACTCCGTTATAGGTATAGAATAAATAGCCATCCTTGTTTACTATCTTGCTGTCTCCCTTATGTACCTCTTTTGCATAATAGGCTACGTAACCATTATAAGAACTTCCTGCAACAATGTTAAGCGAGGAAATATTTATTACCTCGACAAGCTTGTAGCAATCTTCGAACGCAGAAGAGCCGATGCTGGTGACACCATTGCCGATGGTCACGCTGGTGAGGCTGGTGCAATTATAAAACGCATAAGAGCCGATGCGAGTAACACTGTCGGGGATTGTTACGCTAGTGAGGCTGGTGCATTCATAGAACGCATATTTGTAAATCTCATAATTCTCACCGTTATAGCTTTCGGGTAGAGTAAGCTCGGTATCATCTCCGGTATATCCAACAAGATAGTTTACTCCATTATAGGTATAGAAGATGTAGTCATCCTTCTTTATTATCTTGCTCTCTCCCTGATGTACATCTATTGCATAGTAGGCTACATCACCATAGTTAGAGCTTCCTGCCACTATATTAAGCAAGGAATGGTTTATAACCTCTACAAGCTTATAGCAACTAGAGAACGCCCTCTCATTAATGTTAGTGACACTGTCGGGTATTGTCACGCTGGTGAGGTTAGTGCAAGAAGAAAACGCAAAATGGTCAATGCTGGTAACACTATCGGGGATTGTTACGCGGGTGAGGCCGGTGCAATATCCGAACGCAGAAGAGCCGATGCTGGTGACGCCGTTGCCGATGGTCACGCTGGTGAGGCTGGTGCATTCATAGAACGCAACAGAGCCGATGCTGGTGACACCGTTGCCGATTGTTACGCTCTTGAGGCTCTTGCATTTATAGAACGCATAATCGCTGATTCTGGTGACACCATCGGGGATAACCAAATTAGTTACAAGCTCGCCATTTAGGTATAGGTTGTCTGCGTAATATAATGGATTTGACTCAGGACTATCAAACGATATTGCACACCATTTTGCTATATCTGTAATATACACGCTGGTGAGGCCGGTGCATTTATAGAACGTCCAATCGCCGATGCTGGTAACACCATTGCCGATAGTCACGCTGGTGAGGCTGGTGCAATTTTCGAATGCAAAAGAGCCGATGCTGGTGACGCTGTCGGGGATTGTGATACTGGTGAGATTAATACAATTTACGAATGCGTAATCGTCTATTTCATTTATTGTATTCGGAATTATAATCTCGGTTGCTTGTGATTTTGAAAAGCCTTCCATCAAAATCTTAGTTACAGGCTTGCCGTTATATGTAGAGGGGATTTCCACCTTATCAAGGTACTGGGTCTTTCCCATCTTTACTCCATAGGTGCCATCAGGCAAGGGATAAAAGTCCAGAAGATTTTCTATTGCATCAGCATCGCCATTTGACGAAGAATTACTAGCTCCTGTTATAGTCAAGGTTGCTGTGAGAGTCTTGGTTATGTAGCCCTCGGCAGAGATGGTAGCTGTTATTACATATATACCCTCTTCGGTCTGGGTGTTGGGGGAGGAGTATGTAATATTTGCCTCCTTGGGTGCGCCCTCAACGGCGATGGTATGCTCAAAGCCATCGTACATATAGCGTGCATCCTTGAAGGTGACGCCCTCGAACTCGCGAGGATCACAGGAGGCAAGGCTGAATAATACACCAACAAGGACTATTAAGCAGATTGCCAGAGATAAAAGCTTTCTTTTCATTGTTTTTCTCCTTATGATTACTATATTAAAAACAAAAATGCGCCCGCAAAGCGAGCGCACTCCAAAAAGCACTCCCTTTGCTGCGACACAACTTTTTCTCTACATAAGGTATAGTAAAAGACGGAAGTACTAAATTGGCATAGTACACCCTATGTAAGAAAATATTTAGTTATGTCGCAACCTTATTATATCACCATAAGAGAGAAAAGTAAACAAGTTTTATGAAGAATTTTTTCTTTTTTACAAAGAGACGCAAAAAATGCTAATAATATTGGTGGTGCACAAGCAGGTATTTATTCTGTTAGCCATACAATTGTTACTTGCTACCTTATGGAGAGTTTCGCTACCCAATAAGGTTGAGTAAGTTCCACGCCTTTTGACACTTCCCCTTGGGGGGAAGGCTTTAAATACTGACCACTGAATACTGCACACTATACAATGTAAAACAAAAGAACCCTCAGCAGGTGAGGGTTCTTTTGTTTTATGGAAGGTGAGATTACTTAACCTCAACCTCAGCGCCAGCTGCCTTAAGCTGCTCTGCGATCTTCTCTGCCTCTTCCTTGGAAACTGCTTCCTTGATTGCCTTGGGAGCAGACTCAACGAGGTCCTTAGCGTCCTTAAGTCCAAGACCGGTGATCTCACGAACAACCTTGATAACGTTGAGCTTGCTTGCGCCAGCTGCCTTAAGGATAACGTCAAACTCGGTCTTCTCCTCTACGGGAGCTGCTGCTGCAGCGCCTGCTACGGGAGCTGCTGCTACGGGAGCTGCGGATACGCCGAATTCCTCCTCAAGTGCCTTAACGAGGTCAGCGAGTTCAAGAATGGTAAG